>NZ_JCASIL010000012.1:0-194556 GCF_059685725.1 Telluria sp. RT2P19 | reverse complement strand
CTGAGACACTCGAGAAACTGCCTACCTGCCCGAACAGCCGAATCGATTCGCTGCTGCCATTTCCGGACTCTACGCCGACCTGATTCCGCTGTGAAGGTGGGGCGGTTGGACGCTTACAATGCGCAAACAAACTGATCCCCTGCAGTGCATGAAGGATCAACTTGTGCCCGGCCGAAATCTGCGTATTCCGAACGCTGACCAGATCGATATGGGTCTGCGCCCCAATCGCCACGCCCTCCTGACTACCCAGCATTACCCCGGCAGGCGCTTCGATAGCGACGATCGCCTTCTTCCCTTTTCCCGCTGCCGATGACACTGCTGTGTTGCTGCCGTCCTCCCACTGTTCGAGATATGACGTCAGCTGTGCCAGCGCTTCACCTTCGACCACATCCGTCTCATGCGTCTCAGCCAACTGCGCCAACTGCTTCTGTATATTCAACAGCGCCTTCGACAGCCCTGCCAATCCATCGCGATCCAATAGCCTCCCCGCAGCGCGCAGCGAGGCATCCGCACTGATGAGCACCCCCTGCCCGCCCCGCAGGGACAGCGTCGCATCGGTACGCAATTCGGCCCCTTCTCCACGTGGCTCTGCCGCCCCGTCATGTCTTGGATGGGTAAGGTAGCCAAGATTTAATTGACTATGACCATGCTCGCTTCCAAGCTGGGCACTGATCTGCCCCGGCGTATCGTCCATGCGAAGCTGATTGGCCCGCATCCCCTGCCCTTCCTTGCTGACGATGCCAGACAAGTGCTTGTCGCCGGGAAGAACGCTGTTATGGCTGAACGAAGGAGGCGGCGTCCGGGCGCCGTGGACGTTTCCGATGATGAGGGGCTTGTCGGGATCGCCGCCCATGAACACCACGACCACTTCGTCGCCCACACGCGGCAGCGAAATTGCCCCATACCTGTCACCTGCCCATCCTGAAGCAACGCGCAGCCATGCCGAGTCACGGTCGCTGCCGGAAGCACCGGCGCCATCCGCATGCGCATGGTCTTCCGACCGGCACGCCGGAAACCGGACCTTGACTCGGCCACGCGCGTCGCAATGGATTTCCTGGTTCGCGGGCCCGACCACGATCGCGGTCTGCGTCTCGGTGCGCGGAAGGTCGATCCTCGGATCATAAGCAGGAACGATCGGGATCCCGCGCCGCACGCAAGTAAATCGGTTGGTATAGCGCATGCCGCGCTCGACACTGGCCTGCACCAGACTGGCGCGGTCGCAGTTCCAGCGGTTCACCGCAAACAGGCGGCCAGCCTTTTCGTCGAGTAGCTTGGGAAGATTATTCTCGGCCTCCACCCGCAATTCAGTGCAGACGAAATCCCGCTCGTTCGTTGGATGGGTATCGATTTCAGGATGTCCATCCATGCGGCGCCATTGCCCAACCCGCATGTCCCGATCTCCGCTTTCCCCTTGAAAGAATTTGGCTTCATACTCCTTGCGCTGCATGCGCAGCACGCCGAGACTGCGGTAATCGTCAGCACTGTCACCGGCATGAGGTGAGTCGGCCAGATAATCATCGATGCTGGCCGCGAACTGGTTGCCCATCGTTCCCTGGTCTGCGAGACTGGTCTCCTGGCTACTCATCGACCACGCCTGGGCATAGTCCCAGCTATGACGATTCACGCGACCAGCTGTCAGGTTGCGCACCGCATGCCAGGCAGTGATACTGTCGCGTTGCTCGGTGCCATGGTCGCGGTGATAGCGCGCTGCTCCGGCGGGATTCTGCTCGAGTGCGTTAGGGCTATCGAACAGTACGAGTGTATGGGCCGGGGTGTGGTCGCTCCCCCGCTCAGCCGAGACGCCCGCCTTGATATACCAGGCGATACCCCGACGTTTCCACAGCCGCCGAAGAAAAGCGGCGTTGGACTCGTTATATTGCAGCGTGAATTCGCGGGTGGGGTATGGCTTTAATCCTCCGAACTCGGCGCGGAAGGCACCCGCCGCGACAGGATTAGCCTGGCGCCATTCGCGCAATATGATTTCGGTGATATCGATCTCGCTGCGGTTGCGGAAAACCCGCGTATTGCAACTCTGCTCGAGCAACGACAAGGCATCGCGGACGATCAGGTGGTAGCTTGCGAGCCCGCCATCGCTCTGGCCTTCCGCAGCGCCGCCGACGATGCCGCAGACCGATCGCAGCCGCCCTGAGTCGGTCACGAACTGAAGCTCGACAGGATTCGCAATGAAGCGCTTGAGTTCCATGCCAGGTTGCAGAGAAACGCATTGCAAGGCATATTCGATGCCTCCGCAAATCGTCTCGACGCCACTCACGTACTTGACCAGCAGCAGATCATCGACGATGCCACTCGCGGTCGAAAGACGCAGCCGTATGGCGCGGTTCATATCGGTCAAGTTACCGATAGCTGGTGCAAACTTATCAATGTTCACGGTGCCCACCTCATGAATGACCAATGTGCTCGTAATTAAGAGCAACACCGATCATAGCGACGGGAACCATGAGAGGATTGATGAGACGCAATTGCAGCCGACAGGCGAGCGCCGGTCTAGGCTGCAACAAAAAAGCCGCCCGCGAATGGAGCGCGGACGGCTACTGTTACTACTCCGTTAAAGACATACGAGCCTTAACGATTACGCGTCACTCTCCAGATCGTATTGGCCAGGTCGTCCGCAACGATCAGCGCCCCACGCGGATCGACGGTCACACCAACCGGCCGTCCACGCGTCTTGCCACCGTCATCGCGAAAGCCCGTCACGAAATCGATCGGCTCACCGGCCGGACGCCCGTTAGCGAACGGCACGAAGATCACCTTATAACCCACAGGCGGATTGCGGTTCCAGCTGCCGTGCTCCCCAACGAACGCGCCATTCGCGAATTTCTCGCCCATCACCGGCGACGAGAAATGCAGGCCGAGCGCCGCCACGTGCGAGCCCAGGCTGTAATCGGGCTTGATCGTCGCAGCGACCTTCTCCGGGTCACCCGGCTTGACGCGCGGATCGGCGTTCGGGCCCCAGTACGCGTATGGCCAGCCATAGAAGCCGCCCTCGCGCACCGAGGTCAGGTAGTCCGGCACCAGGTCGGGTCCCAGCTCGTCGCGCTCATTGACCACCGACCACAGTTGCCCGGTCTCTGGATGGATCGCCAGCGCCGTCGGATTGCGCAGGCCCGTCGCGTACGGCTTGTAGGTACCGGCGGCGGCGTCGATCTGCCACACCATCGCACGGTCGACCTCGGCTTCCATGCCGCGCTCGGTGATGTTGCTGTTCGAGCCGATACCGACGTACAGATAGCGCCCATCCGGGCTGACGGTCATCGCCTTGGTCCAGTGGTGGTTGATCTCGGATGGCAGCCTGGTGATCGTGGTCGGCGCACCGGCGGCCTTGGTCTGGCCTTCCTGGTAATCAAAGCTCACCAGCTCATCCTGGTTCGCGACGTAGATCTTGTTGTTCGCGAACGCGAGGCCGTAAGGGGCGTTCAGGTCGGCGGCAAAGATCGTCTTCAACTCGTACGTGCCGTCGCCATCGGCGTCGCGCAGCAAGGTCAGGCGGTTGCCGCTCTTGACCTTGGTGTTGCCCTTGGCCTTGATGTAACCGGCGATCACGTCCTTCGGCTTGAGCTTCGGCGCGTTGCCGCCGCGGCCTTCCGCCACCAGGATGTCGCCGTTCGGCAGCACCAGGGTCTGGCGTGGAATCTGCAGATCGGTGGCGATGGCGGTGACGCTGAAGCCCTCGGGCACGGTCGGTTTCTGGTCGCCCCATGGCGAAGGCTCGGCGATCTTCATGCTCGGCAAAATGCCTCGCTGCGGATCCGGCAGCTTCGGATCGGCGCCGTGCGACAGGGTCTTGGCGCCCTCGCCTTCGGTGCACGCGCTCAGCAGTAGCGCCGCGCCCAACAATGCCAATGTGCTGGTACGTTTCATCGTGCACCTCCAAGGCGTGGGGTCAGGCCGACCCAGGCCGTCAGGCAGATCAGCAGGAATACGACGGCAGACATCACGACACCAGCCGGCATGACGGCCCAGGCATCCTTTGCGTGCTGGAAGGCGTTGAACAGGCCCAGCGCCCAGGTCACGAACAGCAGCACGAAATACATCAGCACCTGCCCGGACTTTTGCTTCGCCCGGATCAGGTTCGCCAGCGCGAACACCAGCGCCAGGCCGCTGAACAACTCGGCGCCGGCGATCAGCCAGGATGCGAAGTTACTCCACTGGATATGGTAGGTCTTGTAATAGGCGATATCGCTCAGGAGCGCGCCCAGGAACAGGGAGACGCTGCCGGCAAGCAGAATCGTATGCAGCAGTCCCGGCGGGCTTCGGTAAGCCGGGCTGGCCGTGGTCACGGTTGACATTGATTTTCCTTCAATGGTGTTTTTGATAAGCCGATGATATCGAACATAAAACTCGGCTGTCGCATAGTTGGTTGTATGCACAGCACCGGTCAGCTGGCGCTTGCTCCCCCGCGACCGGTCTGCGCTCCTGCTGGACGCGCTGGCCCTACGTTGTAACGCGGAATTGCCTGCTGGCCGGCGCATGCCGCCGGCGAGTTGGATACACTGAGTCGACCGACTGTAGACGATGCGCCACGCGGCGCAGTGTGGTGCCATGCGCAACTTTTTCAACTCACACTGGAAAGTCATCCTCGCGATCCTGCTGGCCATCGTGCTGGCCGTGCTGACCTTCGAAACCAGGTCGGGCGTGCCGCCGTTGGCGGCGCGCCTGCAGATGCACACCCAGGAGCTGGCATCCGCGATCCCGGGCACGGATGGCGCAAAAGACGCGCTGCGCCATGTCGAGGACTCGCTGCGGGGTTATGGATATGCCCCGCGCTTGCAGCACGGCGCCGACGCGGCGCATCCCGGCCGCAGCGTCGAGGTAGCGGTGTCCAGGCTCGCGCCGGGCGAGCATCCGAGCCGCATCTTCATCGTCGGCGCCCATCTGGGGCACGATGCCGCCGTCGGCGCTGCGGGAGCGGCCGCCGTGCTCGAACTGGCGCGCGCGGCCAGGGCGCTGCGTCCCGCCTACGGCACCGAGATCCGCTTCGTCTTCTTCATGAACGACGACAAGCCCGCCGCCACGGACCGGCGCGCACTCGCCGGCCGTCGCGATGGCGGCAATTTCATGGCCTTCGTGGGAACGCGGACATCCTCGAACCAGGTACGCCAGGCCTTGGCCGCCTTGCGCAGTGATCCTATGACGGCACGCCAGGGGCTGGCGGCGCCGGCCCATGTGATGGGACTGACCCTGTCCGGGCATGGCGGCCGGCCGGACGACGGCCCTGCGCTGGTGATCACCGATACCGGCTTCCTGCGCTTTCCGTACTTTCGCGCCGAGGCGCCGGCCGCCCAGGAGCAGGGGCAAACGCATGACCGCAACGACTACGTCGGCATGGCGCGCATTGTCGGCGGCCTGGCGCGCACCCTGGGGGCGCTGGCCGGCGCGGTCGACGCCTAGGAAAACACCAGGCCTTACTCGGCCAGGAACATCTCTTGCAGGTCGTTCAGGAAGCGCTGGCCCAGCCCGGTCGGCCGGATCAGCTTGTGGTCGCGGTAGAGCAGTCCCTTCGCCTCGGCCTCGTTGAGCGCCTTGGTGATCGCGCTGATATTCATGCCGGTACGCTCGCCGAACAGGTTCGGATCGAAGCCGCCAGTCAGGCGCAGCGCGTTGAGCATGAACTCGAAGCCCATGTCGGCGCGGCCGATCTCGTGTTCTTCCTGCACCGGATTGCCGCGTTTCGCCGCCTCGATGAAGGACGCCGGCTGCTTGAAGCGCGCCTGGCGCAGCACGCGGTGCGGGAACGAGAGCTTCGAGTGGGCCCCGGCGCCGATGCCGAGGTAGTCGCCGAACTGCCAGTAATTGAGGTTGTGGCGCGCGCGCCGGCCTGGCTGCGCATAGGCCGACACTTCATAGTGCTCGTAGAGCGCGCCGCCCGTCACTTCGGCGATCATGTCCTGCATGTCGGCGCTCAGGTCGTCGTCCGGCAGCGATGGCGGATACTTGGCGAACACCGTGTTCGGTTCCATCGTCAGGTGGTACAGCGACAGGTGCGGCGGCGCGAACGACAGCGCCGTCTCCAGGTCGCGCCGCGCCTCGGCCAAGGTCTGCGACGGCAGCGCGTACATCAGGTCGAGGTTGAAATTGTCGAAGGTGTTCTTCGCGATCTCGACCGCGCGCAGCGCTTCGTCGCCGTCATGGATGCGGCCCAGCGCCTTCAGGTGCGCCGGGTTGAAACTCTGGATGCCGATCGACAGCCGGTTGATGCCGCTCTCGCGGTAGCTCTTGAAACGCTCGGCCTCGAAGGTGCCGGGATTGGCTTCCATCGTGATCTCGGCGTCCAGTTCCAGCGGCAGCAGGGTGCGCAGGTCGGACATCAGGCGATCCAGCCCGGCGGCCGACATCAGGCTCGGCGTGCCGCCGCCGATGAACACGGTGTGGATCTTGCGGCCCCAGATCAGCGGCAGCGACTGTTCGAGGTCGAGGCGCAGCGCGTCCAGGTAGTCTTTCTCGGGCAGCTCGCCCCTGGCCTCATGCGAATTGAAATCGCAGTACGGGCATTTGCGCACGCACCACGGCCAGTGGACGTACAGCGACAGCGGCGGCAGCGCGCTCAGGTTCAGCGCGCCCGGCTGCAGGTATTGCAGCGCGGCGGTGGCCGGCGAACGCGGCGCGCTCGCCGCCGGGCCGGCGACTTTAATCGGGATCATGTCAGGCAGGCGTGAGTTTCTGGACCAGCGCGCGCAGCGCCTGGCCACGGTGGGACAGTGCGTTCTTTTCTTGCGGCGCCAGCTCGGCGGTGGTCTTGCCGAGCGACGGGATCAGGAAGTGCGGATCGTAGCCGAAGCCGTTCCCGCCGCGCGGGTTGACGATGATCTCGCCGTTCCAGCGGCCGTCGGCAATCACCGGCTGCGGGTCGTCCGGGTGGCGCACATAGACCAGCACGCAGTAGTAATACGCCGACTTGTCGGCCAGCGCGGCCAGGTCGGCCACCAGCTTCTGGTTGTTGCGGGCGTCCGATTTCGGCTCGCCCGGGTTTGCCAGGTTTGCATAGCGCGCCGAATACACGCCCGGCGCGCCGCCCAGCGCATTCACGCACACGCCCGAATCGTCGGCCAGCGCCGGCAGGCCGGTCAGGCGCGAGGCGTGGCGCGCCTTCGCCAGCGCGTTCTCGACGAAGGTGCCGAACGGCTCTTCCGCCTCGGGCACGTCGAATTCGCCCTGCGGATGCAGTTCGAAGCCGATAGGACCGAGCAGCTGGGCGAATTCCTTCAGCTTGCCGGCATTGTTGGAAGCGAGGATCAGGCGTTGGGTCATGTTATGCGCTCTGGATTGAATGAGCCGGCTATTTTACCGGCTTCGCGCCGCCCGCGCCCGACAAGGATGCCGGCTACACCAGCGCCAAGGCCTCTTTCTGCAGGTGGATCAGGTCGGCGATGCCGCGCTGCGCCAGGTCGAGCAGGCGATTCATGCCGGCGCGGTCGAACGCCGCGCCTTCGGCCGTGCCCTGCACTTCGATGAAGTGACCCGCCTCGGTCATCACCACGTTCATATCGGTATCGCAAGCCGAGTCTTCGGGATAATCGAGATCGAGCACCGGCTCGCCGCGGTACACGCCCACCGACACCGCAGCGACAAAGTGGCGCACCGGCAGCGCCGGGATCAAGCCCGCCGCCACCAGCTTGCCGAAGGCGTCATACGCCGCCACCATCGCGCCGGTGATCGCCGCGGTACGGGTGCCGCCGTCGGCCTGGATCACGTCGCAATCGAGGTGCAGGGTGCGCTCGCCGAACGCTTCCAGGTCGAACGCGGCGCGCAGCGAGCGGCCGATCAGGCGCTGGATCTCCTGGGTACGGCCGCTCTGCTTGCCGCGCGCGGCTTCGCGGTCCATGCGCGAGTGGGTCGAACGCGGCAGCATGCCGTATTCGGCGGTCAGCCAGCCCTGGCCTTTCCCTTTCAGGAAGCCCGGCACCTTCTCTTCGATACTGGCGGTGCAGATCACCTTGGTGTCGCCGAACGCGATCAGCACCGAGCCTTCGGCGTGGCGCGTGTAGCTACGGGTGATGGAAACCGGACGCAGCTGGTCGACCGCGCGGCCGCTGGGGCGCTGTTCAAATGTCATGGTGCTGTTCTTTCCTGTTTGCTTGTTTGTCGAATTACCGGATGCTTACTTGATCACTTGATCACTTGCGAGGATTTTTCGATCGCGGCGCGGATCTCGGCGATGGCCTTCTCGATATCGTCTTCGCCGAAGGTGTCCGCGCCGGCCGGCGCCGGGTCGCCGTCGACGATGGTGGACCTGACCATGTCCTCGCCCAGCAGCTGGGTCGAGATCACGTTGGGCAAGTCGCCCTGCGCGGTATCGGCGCCCTGCCAGGCGATGGCCAGCGCGGTCGTGTTGTCGGCCTGGGCGCCGCCGACCGCGGCCGCCATCTGCACCAGCTCGGGCACGGCCTGCACCACGCCGCCCGTCGTCAGGCGGTGCACGATCTCGGTCTCGGGCAACATCGACCACAGGCCATCGGAGCACAGCAGCAGCATATCGCCCGGCTGCAGGCTGACCTGGTGCGACACCTCGATCTTCGGCGCGCTCGATGCGCCGAGGCAGTTATACAGCTTGTTGCGATCCGGGTGCGTGGCGCGCTCGCGCGGGTCGGCGCGGCCGCGGTCGACCAGGTATTCGAAGTGCGAATGGTCGCGCGTGCGCGCCAGCACCTGGTTGCGCCGTACCCAGTACAGGCGCGAGTCGCCGGCGTGGGCCCAGACCGCGCAGTTGTGCTGGATGAGGCACGCCACCACCGTGGTGCGCGGCATCTCGGGCAGGCCGTGGGTGGCGGCGTAGGCCTGGATGTCGTGGTGGGCCTGGAGCAGCGCTTCTTCGAGGAAGCGCTCGGGCCGTCTGACGTAGGGGCGCGCCTGCATGCGGAACATCATCGACACCGTCTGCAGCGCGATGGTGGCGGCGATCTCGCCCTTCATGTGCCCGCCCATGCCGTCGGCCAGCAGGAGCAGCAGCGCATCGCGGGTGAAGCAGTAGCCCATCCGGTCCTGGTTGACCTTGCGGGCGCCGATGAGGCTTTGCTGGTAGACGGAAAATTGCATGGTTATCCCTGGCCGCGCCCGAAAGCGCCGAGTCGGTCGACGAGTCCGCGCCAGCCGCCGCGCGCGGCGGCCTGCGGATCTGCCTGCGCCGTCGGCAACGGCTTCGCCGCCTCGGCAGCCTGCGCGGCCGGCCTGGCCTGCAGCGCCTTCTGGATGGCGAACACGCTCTGCGGACGCGCCAGCGGATCGAGCGCCAGGCACGACTGCACGAGGTCGATCAGCTCGGGCGAATAGCGGCCCACCAGTTGGTCGAGCTGCTCACGCAGCTGGTCGCCGGCGCGGCGCGCCTCGACCGATTGCGGCGTCGAGCACGTCATGCAGGCCAGCATGGCCGCGCCCAGGCTGTAGATATCGGTCCACGGTCCCAGGCTGGCGCCGCGGATGGACAGCTCGGGCGCGGCGAAGCCGGGCGTGTACATCGGCGCCAGCATCGGCGCGTCGCTGTGCAGGGTCTGGCGCGCGGCGCCGAAGTCGAGCAGCAGCGGCGAGCCATCCAGGCGCAGGTAGATATTGGCCGGCTTGAGGTCGAGGTGCAGCAGCTTGTTGGCGTGCACCTCGCGCAGGCCGGCGCAGACGCCGGTAAATACCTGGCGCACGAACTGTTCGCCGGGGCGGCTGCCCTTGGCCGCGGCGCGCGCGATGTGTTCCTGCAGCGCGTGGCCGGATTCGTAGGCCATCACCATGTAGACCGTGTCGTGGGCACGGAAAAAATTCAGCACGCGCACCACGTTCGGGTGGACGATCCGCGCCAGCGCCCTGCCCTCTTCGAAGAAACACTTGAGCCCGATACGGAATACGGCCAGGTGCGGCCTGGCGACGACGGGCACCAATTCGCCCGGCTGGCGCAGCGCGAGCGCGCTCGGCAAATACTCCTTGATGGCCACCGCACTGCCTTCGCCGTCATAGGCAAGGTAAACAATACTGAACCCACCGGACGCAATTTTCTTTACAATGCGGTATCCGGCAATGTCCAGCCCATCGGGCAGGGGAGCGTTATTCTGTGCAGCCATCCAAGTGGGGTTCCTTGCTAAACAGGGCGATTGTGTGGATAAATGTCGGCTTTGTAAAGAATAAAAACCGGGGATCCCATTGAGCATTTCAAGCATGACAGGTTATGCGGTCGCCACCAGCGAAGGCGCTGCCGGAACCCTCACGATCGAAATCAAGAGCGTCAACTCGCGCTTCCTCGATCTGCAGTTCCGCATCAATGACGAATTGCGCGCGCTGGAACCCGACTTGCGTTCGGCGATCATGGCCGCGATCACGCGCGGCAAAGTCGAGGTGCGCCTGTCGTTCGGCCGCAAGGTCAGCGGCGGCTCGTCGGCGCTGAACCAGGAACTGCTGGCCGACCTCGCCCGCCTGCAGGGCGAGGTGACACGTCATTTTGCCCAGGCATCCCCGATGACGGTGGCCGAGCTGCTGCGCTGGCCCGGCGTCATCGAAGAATCGACCATCGGCCAGGAGTCGCTCCAGGCCGACGTGGCCGCCCTCACCGCCACCACCATCGCCGCGTTTGTCGACAGCCGCAAGCGCGAAGGCGCGGCGCTCGAGACGATGCTGCAGTCGCGCATCGAAGCGATGGAAGCGATCGTCAAGCGCATCACGCCACTGATCCCGCAAGTCATTTCTCAATTCCAGCACAAGGCCGTCGAGCGCATGCAGGATGCATTGGGCCTGGCCGGCCACGGCAATCCGTCGACGCTCACGCGCCAGGAAGTATTGGAGCGGATTCGCCAAGAGGTGACCTTGTATGGCATCCGGATCGACGTGTCCGAAGAACTGTCGCGCCTGTCGGCCCACCTGAACGAAACCCGTCACATCCTCAAGAAGGGCGGCCAGGTCGGCAAGCGCCTCGACTTCATGATGCAGGAACTGAACCGCGAAGCGAACACGCTGGGCGCCAAGGCGTCGGCCAAGGAGCTGGCGGATGCGTCGATGGAACTCAAATTGCTCATCGAGCAGATGCGGGAACAGGTGCAGAACCTGGAGTGATCCGGTTGTCAATGAATGACCGGCCGATTGCACGCCGGTTCGACGCGTGGACGGGAGACCCGTCCACCCCGCATCGAATAGCCAGGCCGGATACCGGGTTGGCCGATGCGGCGTGGACGGCTCTGCCGTCCACGCGTTCAACGTCAACATACCTCACCGCGTTACACGCAACAAACGTACTGACAAAGGAACCACCATGCTCCCACACGCCTTTTCCGGCAGCCTGTTCATCGTCGCCGCCCCGTCCGGTGCCGGCAAGTCGAGCCTGGTCAACGCCCTGCTGGCCCAGGAACCCGGCATCAAGCTGTCGATCTCGACCACGACCCGCCAGCCGCGGCCGGGCGAAAAGGATGGCGAACACTATCATTTCACCAGCGCCGAGGATTTCGTCACCCGGGCCGAGCGCGGTGAGTTCCTGGAATGGGCCGAGGTACACGGCAATTACTACGGCACGAGCCGCCTGACCGTCGAACAGGAAATGAAGAACGGCACCGACATCCTGCTCGAGATCGACTGGCAGGGCGCGCGCCAGGTGAAGAAGCTGTTCCCGGACGCGGCCGGTATCTTCATCCTGCCGCCGTCGATCGAGGCGCTCGAAGAACGCCTGCACAAGCGCGGCACCGATGAGCCGCACATCATCACGCGCCGCCTGCTGGCGGCTGGCGGCGAGATGGCTCACGCTCCGGAGTTCGAATATGCTATCATCAACGAAGAGTTTAACGTCGCCCTGGCCGAACTGCAGGCGATTGTCAAAGCGACACGTTGCCGGTTTGCCCAGCAGGCCGCCCGCAACGCTACGTTGTTTGCCCAGCTGGGAATCCACGCGCATCAGACCTGATCAGCGCGCCATTTAGGCGCGCTGTCACCGTTTGGTGATCCCCGCGTTTCGAACTGAATTTTTTGCATATCAGGAGCACATACATGGCCCGCATCACCATCGAAGACTGCCTCAAGAACGTCCCGAACCGCTTCCAGCTGACCCTGGCCGCTACCTACCGCGCTCGTCAGCTGCTGCAAGGCCACACTCCGAAAGTCGAAGCCAAGGACAAGCCGACCGTCGTCGCCCTGCGCGAAATCGCCGCCGGCAAGGTTGGCCTGGAAATGCTGAAAAAAGTGCCGATGTAATACCCTTCGGGGTTGCTGGATTAGCGTTATCCCGTCTTCTGTTATTCTGTACCTACTACGGCTTGACGACTAACGTAATGAACCTGTTTCCTCCAGATTCGACCAATCCACGCAACCCTGCTACTCCCCGCGAGCGGCGCGCCGACAATCGTCCGCCCGACTATCTCGAGCCGGTCGCACCCGGCGTGGCGTCGGTCACGCAGCTGATCGCAAAGCTGTCCGAATACCTCACGCCTGCCGAACTCAAAAAAGTCAAGGAAGCCTACCGCTTCTCCGACGAGATGCACCTGGGCCAGGTCCGCAAGTCGGGCGAGCCCTATATCTCGCATCCGATCGCCGTCGCCGAGATCTGCGCCGAGTGGAAGCTCGATGCGCAAGCCATCATGGCCGCCCTGCTGCACGACGTGATCGAAGACCAGGACGTCAAGAAAGACGAGCTGATCGAGCGCTTCGGCTCGCAGGTCGCCAACCTCGTCGACGGCCTGTCCAAGCTCGAAAAGATCGAATTCCAGAGCCAGCTCGAAGCGCAGGCGGAGAATTTCCGCAAGATGCTGCTGGCGATGGCATCCGACGTGCGCGTGATCCTGATCAAGCTGGCCGACCGCCTGCACAATATGCGCACGCTGGGCGTTATGGTCCCGGCCAAGAAGCGCCGCATCGCCGGCGAGACGATGGAAGTCTATGTACCCATCGCCCACCGCCTCGGCCTGAACAATATCTACCGCGAGCTGCAAGACCTCTCGTTCTCGCACCTGTACCCACTGCGCTACCAGACGCTGTCGAAGGCGATCAAGGCCGCGCGCGGCAACCGCCGCGAAGTGGTCAAGAAAATCCTCGAGGCGGTCAAGAACCAGCTGTCCGCGAGCGGGCTGCAGTTCGAGGTCGACGGCCGCGAAAAGACGCTGTACGGCATCTACAAAAAGATGCGCAACAAGCACCTGTCGTTCTCGCAGGTGCTGGACGTGTATGGTTTCCGCGTCGTCGTCGACAGCGTGCCCAACTGTTACGTGGCGCTCGGCACCCTGCACGCCCTGTACAAGCCGATGCCGGGCAAGTTCAAGGACTATATCGCGATCGGCAAGATCAACGGCTACCAGTCGCTGCACACCACCCTGATCGGCCCCTACGGCACCCCGGTCGAATTCCAGATCCGCACGCAAGAGATGCACCGCACCGCCGAGAGTGGCGTGGCGGCGCACTGGCTGTACAAGACGGGCGACTCGAACATCTCCGACCTGCAGCACCGCACCCATGCCTGGCTGCAGTCGCTGCTCGACATCCAGCAGCAAACCGGCGACTCGGCCGAATTCCTCGAACACGTGAAGGTCGACCTGTTCCCCGACTCGGTCTATGTGTTTACGCCCAAGTCGAAGATCATCGCCCTGCCGCGCGGCGCCACGGCGCTCGATTTCGCCTACTCGATCCATACCGGCATCGGCGACCACACGGTCGGCGTCAAGATCAACAACGAAGAACAGCCGCTGCGCACCGAGCTGCACAACGGCGATATCGTCGAGATCGTCACCGATCCCGAATCGCGTCCGAGCCCGACCTGGCTCACCTTCGTTCGCACCGGCAAGGCGCGCTCGGCGATCCGCCACCACCTGCGCGCGATCGACGTGAATGAATCGGTCGAGCTGGGCCAGGAATTGCTGGCGCACGCGCTCGCGGTGCGCAATATCAAGCCGGTGCTGTCGGACGCCGTCATCGAGCGCCTGCTGGCCGAAACCTCGGCCAGGTCGATGGAAGAAATGTATGCCGACATCGGCATCGGCAAGCGCATGCCGGCGCTGGTGGCGCGCCATATCTTCGGCCTGATGGAGGGCGACCCCGACCTGCTGCCGTCGAACAAGCCGACCCCGAGCAGCGAGATCGCGCCGGTCATGATCTACGGCAGCGAAGGCGTGGCGGTGCAACTGGCGCCGTGTTGTTTGCCGATCCCGGGCGACGAGATCACCGGCCAGCTGCGGCGCGACCAGGCGCTGGTGGTCCACACCTGCGACTGCCTGCCGGCCAAGCGCGTCCGCGCCAAGGAGCCAGACCGCTGGATTGCGGTGCAATGGGGTGACGAACTCAATCGCCGCTTCGATTGCCGGATTCGCCTGCTGATCAATAATGAAAAAGGCATTCTCGCCCGCGTGGCTGCCGAGATCGGCGAGTCGGATGCCAACATCACGTATGTGGGCATGGACGAGGATGACGAACACAGCATGACGCAGCTACGCTTCACGATCCAGATCAAGGATCGGGTGCATCTGGCGCAGTTGATCCGTAACCTGCGCAGGGTGGCGGGTGTGAATCGGGTGGAGCGCGAGCGGGCCTGACTCGCCGGTCCGGCGCGAAGGGCAAGGCCGCCGCCGCTTGAATAAGCTCGGCCTGAGGCCTGTTCGGGAACCGCGGCTCCCGGCGTGCCATGCACGTCAAGGCCAGCGACAGCGCATCGCCAAACCCTGCACCGATTGAGCAAAACGCTGCTATTTTAATCTTCCGGCTTGGCACTGACATTAATCTATGTCAACATCAGGTAGGTTAATGATGCTTTCCAACAACGAGAAGACATGAAAAAGAAACAGTTTGTTTACGTGTCGGAAAACGAACTACGGGAGGGTGAGCCACTACCATGGGCGCTGTACTTGCGGTCCGGTGACCTTCTTGCCCCTGCTGGCTACGTCATTACAGACCAATCCGCGCTCAAGCGCCTGTTGCAGGCCCGTCCGATGCGCCCTTCCCTCGCCGGGGACAACCCGGGCGACCTGATTTCTGAGGACGACGAGCAGGACAACCTGCGCGGGCCAACCCATGATCCGCTGCAGTCGCTGAAACACAATGCCGAAGGCATGGTGCTGACGTTCCAGCTGCCGGGCGATTACACCCCGCGCTCGACCCCGGTCGAGTTCTATGGACGCGTGCCCCTGCAATCGATCATCGTGTCGGCACCGGTCATCCGCGCCGCCAACGGCCAGAGCTGGCAGCATTTCGAGGGGCTGCCAATGAGTGCGCAGGTCATTTTCGGGCGCACCGTGTGTGCGTTCAAGACCTCGCTCATGCGCTTTGCGTCCCTCCCTAGTGGACACCTGTTCCTGCGTTACCCAACCGAGGCGATCAGCAAGCCTTTCCGTCAGGCCCTGCGCGTCGAAATCAAGCTGCCCGTGTCGATTGGACTGGTCGACGGCAACGTACCGGGCACGATCACCAACCTGTCGGGTGGCGGCTGCGCAATCTCGACCGGCTTCGTACTCGGGAACGTCGGCACCGTTGTCAAACTCGCCTTCCGCCTCAAGATAGGCGGCAAGGCGCACCTGGTGCAACTGAGCGGCACGATACGGGCCATCAAGGGTAAGGTGGCCGGTGCGATGCAGTACGGGATTGCCTTCAGCCCCGGCATCGACGAGGCGAATGAACTCGCACTCAAGTCCTTCGTCTACGAGCACCTGGCCGAACGCTGAGTCGCCCGCCCGGGCGGCCCGGCTCCCGGCCATGACGCCTTACTTGCGCAAGGGCGCCAATGCGAGGATGGCGTCGAAGGCCTTGCAGGCGCCGGAACAGGCTTGTGCGATATCGTCCGGCGTCGTCACATGGGCACGCAGCGCCCCCATGAAGTCGCGCCAGCGCGGCCCCGGTCCGTCAGCCGCGCCGCGCAGGTAGCGCAGCGGATGCGGCGCCAGTCGCCCGGCCAGTTTCCCGTACAGTACCTTGCCACCGAGCTGCGAACCCTCGATCACATACGCGACGCCCCAGCGGTAGGCGGCGCTCGCGTCGTGCGGCCAGGGATGCGGATTCGATGCCGCGCGCAATGGCGGCATGCCGGGCTCGTTCAAGTCGGCGTCGATCAGCGCCAGCCGCTCGACCGCCGGCACAACCGTATAGGGACCATCGGCAAAACCGCCCAGCCACGCCTGCAGCGGCGCCAGCCAGTCGCGCACCAGGGTCAAATGCTGGGCGTAATCGTGTAAATCAGGCGCAGGCCCGGACAGCGGCAAGCCGCTGTCGAGCCGTTCGTGTCGTTCGGAAGTCGCGGCGCGCAGCGCAGCCAGGGCATCGATCTCGGACGCCATTTCGTGAAGTCGGTTCATGACCTCATCTTAGCAGCGAACCGGATAGTCAGTCGGCCACCGGCTCGGGATAGTCGACCGAGATGATCTCGAGCTCGTCCATGCCCAGCGGCGTCTGCAGCGGCACCACATCGCCCTCGCGGCACTTGGTGAGCGCGCGCGCCACCGGCGACACCCAGCTGATCTTGCCCTTCAAGGGATCGAGCTCGTCGATGCCGACGATGGTGACGGTATGCTCCTCGCCCGCCTTGTTGATATAGCTCACGGTGGCCCCGAAAAAGACCTGGTCGTTGCCATGATGAACCGTCGGATCGACCACGAAGGCCGAATCCATGCGCTTGGTGAGAAAGCGGATGCGGCGGTCGATCTCGCGCAGGCGGCGCTTGCCGTAGATGTAGTCGCCGTTCTCGGAGCGGTCGCCGTTCGAGGCGGCCCAGTGCACGATGCGCACGACCTCGGGCCGGTCGACGTCGATCAGCTGCAGCAGCTCGTCCTTGATGCGCTGGTAGCCGGCCGGGGTGATGTAGTTCTTGGCGCCGGCGGGAATCGCCCGCGCCAGGGCCAGGGCCTCGTCGCTGTCGTCGCCGTCGTCGTTTTCGTTTTCTTTTACGAATGCCTTATTCATGACCTCATTGTAACGAGACTTGGCGCTGCCTGCGCCGTGATTCACGTATCATGCGGTCAACCAGACGCGCAGCGCAGAGAAGACGCCACCAGACAAATAACGATGAGCCTGCCCTCCTCTTTCCACACCGAGCATCCCCCCACCGCCGGCCTGGTCTACCAGTTCGTGCTGCACCCCGACGGCAGCACCAGCTTTCCCTGCCTGAACGAGGGCTGCAGTTCCCTGCTCGGCCTGGCGCCCGGCGAGCTGCAGCAGGATCCCACGCTGTTCGAAGATCTGATCCTGCCGGAAGACCGCCGCGCCTACCTCGAGGCGATGCAGATGTCGGCCGCCGCCCTGGCGGCCTGGAACTGGGAGGGACGGATACGCATCCCGGCCTGGAACGACGTCAAGTGGATCAACCTGCGCGCCACCCCGCAGCAGCAGCCGGACGGTGCGGTCCAGTGGGACGGCATCATGACCAACATCACGGCAAGCAAGCAGGGACAGCAGGAAAGCCTGCGCTCGCGCGAGCGCCTGGCCGAGCTGACCGCGCACATCGAGCAGGCCAAGGAAGACGAGCGCACCCGTATCGCGCGCGAGATCCACGACGACCTGGGCGGCAACCTCACCGCGATCAAGATGGCGCTGGCCATGCTGTCGGCGCGCCTGCCGCAAGACCAGCCGGGCCTCATCGAGAAAGCGAATTACGTCGACGACCTGGTCGACCGCACCATCGAGGCGGTGCACCGCATCTCGCTCGACCTGCGCCCGACCACGCTCGACCTGGGACTGGTCGCGGCCCTCGAATGGCAGGCGCGCGAGTTCGAAAAGCAGATGGGCATCGCCGTCATCATGCGCTGCCCCGACAAGGACCTCGCGCTCGACCCGGACCACGCCAGCGCCCTGTTTCGCATCTTCCAGGAAGCGCTCACGAATATCGCCAAGCACGCCGGCGCGACCCGGATCACGGTGTCGCTGCGGCGCCAGCGCAACCTGCTGACCCTGTCGATCTGCGACAACGGGCGCGGCATCCAGGCTGCCGACCGGCTCAAGCCGCAATCGTTCGGCCTGCGCGGCATGAGCGAGCGCGCCAGCGCGCTGGGGGGCACGCTGGCCTTGTCGGCGGCGCCCGGAGGTGGCACGATGGTGACCATCAAGACCAGGCTCGGTCCGGCAACCGCCGCTACCGGCGCCAAGGCAGAGAAAGAACAGCAAGAATCCGCATGACCGAAAAAGTAACCATCCGCGTGTTCATCGCCGACGACCATGCCATCGTGCGCGAAGGACTCAAACAGATCCTGGCCGAGCAGCGCGACATCAATGTCGCAGGCGAGGCCGAGAACGGCGTCGACGCCGCCCGGCTGGTGGGCAAGTCGAAGGCGAACGTGATGCTGCTCGATATCTCGCTGCCCGACCGCAACGGCATCGACGTGTTGAAACAGATAAAAAAAGACAAACCGGCACTGGCGGTGCTGATGCTGTCGATGCACCGCGAAGACCAGTACGCGATCCGCGCGCTGAAGGCCGGCGCGTCCGGTTATCTCACCAAGCAGAGCGCGCCGCGCGAGCTGGTGACGGCCATCCGCCAGGTGGCGGGCGGCCAGAAGTACGTGAGCGCCGCGCTGGCCCAGACCCTGGCCAGCTCGATCGGCGAAGACCACGAGGCGGCGGTCCACGAAACCCTGTCCGACCGCGAGTACCAGACCCTGACCATGATCGCCTCGGGCATGACGGTCAGCGAGATCGCGCGCGAGCTGTCATTGTCGGTCAAGACCATCAGCGAATACCGCGCGCGCCTGTTGGCCAAGATGAAACTCAAATCCAGCGCCGAACTGACCACGTACGCCATCCGTAACGGTCTGGTCGACTGAATGTGATAATCCGTTGTGCACGCACGGGAACTAACCCGTGGGTGGCAGGACCGTCCACTCCAGTGGAGTTCAGTGAGCGACAACCGTGGGGTGGGCAGGGCCGTCCACTCCAGTGGAGTTCAGTGAGCCACAACCGTGGGGTGGGCAGGCCGTCCACCCCAGTGGAGTTCAGTTAGCCACAACCGTGGGGTAGGCAGGGCCGTCCACTCCAGTGGAGTTCAGTGAGCCACAACCGTGGGGTGGGCAGGGCCGTCCACTCCACTGGAGTTCAGTGAGCCACAGCCGTGGGGTGGGCAGGGCCGTCCACTCCAGTGGAGTTCAGTTAGCCACAACCGTGGGGTAGGCAGGGCCGTCCACTCCACTGGAGTTCAGTGAGCCACAACCGTGGAGTGGACAGGGCCGTCCACCCCAGTGGAGTTCAGTGAGCCACAACCGTGGGGTGGGCGGGTATCCCGCCCACGCGTTCAACCCAGACATGCACGGCCACACCGCATGCGTGAGTTGAACGCGTGGACGGCGGAGCCCTTCACCCCACATGCATTACCCCGTCCGATCGCGGTACGATCTTTTTAGTTGATATGAAGCAAAAAAGCTGATTATCATGTCTCCCATCCCGTGACTTCTTCACTGCGCAGCAATTCCATGTCCCTCTCCCCAACTCCTGTTGCGCCCCACATGAACCCTGCGCAGAATCCGGCTGATATCGCCCGCGAAGCCTTCCGCCGCCTTGCCACGCGCCGCATCGCGCCGACGCCGGACGCCTACCGCGCCATCTACGACGAGATCGCGGGCATTCCACCAGCGCCGCCCGCGCCTGCCCCTGCTTCCGCTGCGGGTGCGCTCGAGGTGCTGGCCGGTTTGGCGCGCCGCATGGCCGACACACCCGGAGAATTGTCCGAATACGGCCGCCGCATGGCGCGCGCGCTCAAGACCGAGGATTGGTCCGGCTATACCCAGGCGCTGGGGCAGATGTCCGACCGCCATCTGCGCCGCAACACCCCGGTGATGGCGCTGGGCGAAGAGGAGCCCGACACCCGCCTGCTGCGCGAGATGCTGGCGCGCACGCTATCGTTCGCCTGCGCCTCGCTGCTGGGCGGCGACACCGAGCTGGCGTCCGAGGCCGAAGCGCTCGGTGTGGCCGTCAAGACCGCGGTCGGCGAAACCGAGCTGCAGGATATCGCCGCGCGCCTCAAGCAGCTGTGCTTCCAGATCGAGCTGCGCAAGGACGACGGCGCCGAGCAGCAGGAGCTGCTGCTGCGCCTGTTCCGCCTGCTGCTCGACAATATCGAAGGCCTGCTCGACGACGACAACTACATGCGCGGCCAGGTGCTGGTGGTGCAAGAGCTGATCAAGGGCCCGCTCGACGCGCGCGCACTCGAAGACGCCACCCGCGGCCTGAAGGACGTGATCATCAAGCAGGGTCACCTCAAGCACGGCATCGACGACGTGCGCGGCGCCATGAAGAACATGATGATGACCTTCGTCGACCGCCTCGGCTCGGCCGCCGCGTCCACCAGCGACTATCACGCCAGGCTGGGCGGCTTCTCCGAGCGCATCGGCAACGCCACCGACGTGGGCGAAATCAACGGCGTGCTCGACGAAGTGCTGCGCGAGATGCGCAACGCCCAGGACGAGGCGCTGGCCTCGCGCGACCGTATCGTCAGCGCCCACCGCGAGGTGCAGGAAGCCGAGCAGCGCATCCGCGAACTGGAAGCCGAGCTGCAGCATATGAGCGAGCTGGTGCGCGAAGACCAGCTGACCGGCAGCCTCAACCGCCGCGGCCTGGACGATGTGTTCGAGCGCGAAAGCGCGCGCGCCGACCGCCGCAAGACGCCGCTATGCGTGGCCCTGCTCGACCTCGACAACTTCAAGCGCCTGAACGACACCTATGGGCATATGGCGGGCGACGCCGCGCTCAAGCACCTGGTGAAAGTGGTGCGCGACACCCTGCGCTCGATGGATGTGATCGCCCGCTTCGGCGGCGAGGAATTCCTGATCCTGCTGCCCGAGACCACGGTCGACGCCGCCGCGGCGGCGATGGTGCGGGTGCAGCGCGAACTGACCAGGCACTTCTTCTTGCACGATAACGAGAAGATGCTGATCACCTTCTCGTGCGGGGTGGCGCTGCGGCTGCCGAACGAGGAGCAGGCCGCCCTGATGGCGCGCGCCGACAGGGCGATGTACCAGGCCAAGCACAGCGGCAAGAACCGGGTGGTGGTGGCCGACTAGGCCTTATCGCCGCCACCCTGCGCCAGGCGGCGGTAGGCGTCGGCGCGCGCGGCATTGCCCAGGCCATCGTAGAACACGGCCAGGTTGTGCGCCGCCAGGTGCGAGCCGCGGCCATGGACCGAGCCGTCGAGCTGCGGCTGGTCGCCGATGTCCAGGCAGCGCTGGAAGCTGGCCTCGACCATCGGCAGCAGTTCGTCGGCCGCATCGGGGTTGAGCGTGGCCCAGTCCAGCAGCAGGTCGCCCAGGGCGAAGTAATAATCGGGCGACGCCGGCCAGTTGGGCATCTCGGCGTCCGCCAGGGCGATCGCTTCCTGGTGCAACTGGGCCTTCTTCATGGTGTAGATCGCACGCACCACCAGGTCGTGCCGGAAAGCGGCGTCTGGCGCGGACAAGTCGAGCGCCCGGCGGTAATGCGGCGCGGCCCCGGCGAAGTCGCCGCCGGTTTCCCGGTTCTTGCCCAGTTGGTAGAGCAGATAGGGATCGTGCGGCTGTTCCTCGAGCGCACGCAGCAGGAGCGACTCGTTGCGGCCGTGCTTGCGCGCCAGCGCCTCCTGGCGATAGCCATCGTGATGCACCGGCAGCGCCAGGCGCTGGCGCGGCAGCGCCGACTGCGGCTGCTCGTGGATGCGGCCCGCATAGCGCACGTCGCGCGGCAGCAGGCGCGCGATCCACGAGGTGGAGCGCTCGATGCGGCCCGCCAGGTCGAATTCGCTGGTCACCGGCAGCAGGCCGATCACCGGCGGCCCGGACAGCACGGCATCGAGCTCGCCGCGCCCGCCCTCGAGCCACTCGTCGGCGTCGAGCACCAGGTTCCAGGCCGACGACGACAAGGCCAGTGCCGCATTGCGCGCCGCGGCGAAATCGTCGCCCCAGGCGAAGCTGTGCACCTGCGCGCCATGCGCGCGGGCGATCTCGGCCGTCGCGTCGACCGAGCCGGTATCGAGCACGATCATCTCGTCGACCACGCCGCGTACCGATTCCAGGCAGCGTGCGATGGCGTCGGCCTCGTCACGCGCGATCATGATCAACGCCAGTCGTTTCATTCTTGTTCCCCTCTTGCGGTTGTAATGGACTGCCACTGCCGGGGAATTATACGCGCAGCCGCTGTTCGCGGAACTGCATCATTACACTCTGACAATTATTTCGTTACAGACATAACGACTGGACAGTGGCCGTGGGGCTTGTCTTTTTCTTACCTCAGAAAAAAAGACGAAAAAAAATGCTTCCAGCACTCAACTTTTTTACAGACCTACCGTTACCAGCAACAACAGCGGTTTGATTGCCTCAGAACAACGAGACAGACCCATGTGAAACGCGGCAGGTTGCCCACCCCTACAGCAAGTTTGGAGAAACACCATGGCTAACGTCATTAATACCAACATCTCTTCCCTCAACGCACAGCGCAACCTGTCGACCTCGCAATCTTCGCTGGCGACCTCGCTGCAACGCCTGTCGACCGGCCTGCGCATCAACAGCGCCAAGGACGACGCTGCCGGCCAGGCGATCTCGACCCGCATGACCGCCCAGATCAGCGGCATGCAGCAGGCCAGCCGCAACGCCAATGACGGTATTTCGATGTCCCAGACGGCTGAAGGCGCGATGGGCTCGATCAACGACATCCTGCTGCGTATGCGTGACCTGTCGGTGCAGGCGTCGAACGGCACCAACGGCACCGCCGAACGCGCGACCATCCAGAACGAAGTCACCCAGCTGTACGAAGAAATCGACCGCATCTCGGGCAGCACCGACTTCAACGGCATCAAGCTGCTGGACGGTTCGGCCAAGAATAACAGCTTCCAGGTTGGCGCGAACGCCGGCCAGACCATCTCGTTCGGCATCAAGGAAGTGTCGACCAAGTCGATGAACCTGGCCGGCAGCGCAGGAACGCCAGGTGAATTGAGCAGTGCACGAATTAACAGCTCGGCAGGTGAAAACCTTACCCCCTCGTCGTTGAGTATCAATGGCACGTCCATCGCATTCACTCCCGCAACTGGAGATGGCGAGGACCCCGAGTTATTTACGGGCGATGATTCGGCGCTGGAATTTGCCGCCGCGATTAATAAGCACAGCGGTGCAACCGGTGTGACTGCCAGCGCGAGCAACGTAGTTACCGGCACCAGTGGCGCTACCGGCGTGCTTAATGGTGGTGCGGACAAGATCACGATCACTGTTCAGAATCAGGACGGTAATGCAGGCGAAGCAATTGACGTTGCCACTTCGAAGGACATGAAAGAGCTGGTCGCAAACATCAATGCAAGTGTTGCCGGCGTGACCGCATCTCTCGACGACAATGGCGCCCTTACCCTGAAGAGCGAGAACGGCGCAAAGATCAATATCAACGCTAGTACCGAAGTCGCAGCGAAAGCAGCCGGTCTTGATGCCTCCACTGTGGGCGGAAAGGACTACGAAGGCACCTTGAAACTGACCAGCAAAGACGGTTCAGCCATTAAGTTAGGTGGCGACAATCTCCAGGATTTCGGTTTCAATCCGAGTTCTGGCGCAGGTACGGTAAACGGTACTGCAGCCTCTAGCGGCGTGCAAAATGCTGGGGCGGCAGCCGCACTTAACGCCCTGAACGTGAGCTCGGGACTTATCAACACCGCCGAAGACAAGGTGAAGATCAACGGTGTCGAGTTGAATCAGGATGCCTTCAGCAGTGCGTTCACCGCCGGTGAAAAAGCCCAGGCAATCAATGCCGTGAGCAGCCAGACGGGTGTCACTGCCACTGCCCGCACTGATGCGTACGTTAGCTTCACTGGTAATACGGCTGATGACAAAATTGTTATTAATGGTAAGTTATATAATCTGACCGCTGCTGATACGGACGCCGGAACGACGGCCGAAAGCGATCTCGCCGCGCAGATCCAGGCTGACTTCAAAGCAGGCACTAGCAACGGTATCAATGCCGAAATCAAGGACAACAAGCTTCACCTGTTCTCTACTACTGGTGCCGATATCGTAGTAGGTCGCGATGGGGAAACCACAAGCGTCGGCACGGCATCTGTATCGGCCACTGCTGCCGGCACTGGAGATCAACTCCCAGCCGAAGTAGCAAGCACAAAAACAGTCGCCGTCCGCGGTACGATCAACCTCTTGAGCGAAAACGGCGACGCAATCAAGCTCGAAGATGCCACGAGCGGCGCTGGCCTTAAGAAACTTGGCATGGTCGAACAACTCAACAGCTCGGATCCTGCGCTGGGTGGCAAGCTCGACGTCTCGACCGCCAAGGGCGCACAGGATGCCATCGGCCGTATCGACAAGGCAATTTCGTTCATCGCCGAACAGCGTTCGAACATGGGTGCCGTGCAGAACCGCCTGAGCACCACGATCTCGAACCTGGCCACCGCGACCGAGAACGCCAGCTCGGCACGCAGCCGCATCCAGGATACCGACTTCGCGACGGAAACGGCCAATATGACCCGCGGCCAGATCCTGCAGCAGGCCGGTACCGCGATGCTGGCCCAGGCCAACTCGCTCCCGAACGGCGTCCTGTCGCTGCTGCGCGGTTAATCCGCCCTTAGCGGCCTGAAGCCTGACGCCCGGCCGGAACTTTCCGGCCGGGCTTTTTCTTTAGAGGGAACGATATGGATATTCGTCCAGTAGCCAATGTTCTTCAAACGGCAACGAGCGGCGTCGAGCGCCAGCCCGCATCCGCGCCGCCTGCTCCCACCACCCCAATCCCCAGCAAGGTCCTGCATAGCGACGGTGAGCGGGATGACGCGGACGCCGCCGACATCCAGAACGCCGTCGAGCGCATCAACGAATCCCTGCCGCCGTCGAGCCAGGGCATCGAATTCGCGGTCGACGCCGACAGCGAGCGCGTGATCGTCAAGGTGGTCGACCGCGAGACGCGCGAAGTGCTGCGCCAGATGCCGACCGAGGAAGCGCTCGAGATCGCCAAGGCGCTCGACCGCAACCAGGGCTTGCTGATCCGGCAAGAAGCCTGAGCCGATCGCCGCCGCCGAAAGAATTGGCCGGTAAAAACGCCTCTGACACTTGATTTGCTTCGGGTGGCGGGCCGGTATATTGCTCACTCATTGGAGGAAATTCATGGCAACCATCACATCCGCAGGTATCGGGTCCAACCTGGATGTCGAAGGCCTGGTGAGCCAGCTGATGGCGTTCGAGCGCCAGCCGCTGACCAAGCTCGCACTCAAGGAAACCAGCTACCAGGCCAAGCTGTCGGCATTCGGCACGCTCAAGTCGTCGCTGACCGAGTTCCAGACCGCCGCACGGGCCCTGAGCACGCCGGACAAGATGTCGCCGCTCAAGAGCAGCGTCGGCGATGCCGCCATCCTGTCGGCCAGCGGCGGCGTGGGCGCCACGGCGGGCACCTATGATATCGAAGTTACAAAACTGGCACAGTCCCAGAAACTGATCACCTCAAAACCATTCACTGCCACTACCGATCCGGTTGGCACCGGCACGTTGACGATCGCCTTCGGCAGCTATGCGGGCAGCGCTTTCACGCCCGACGGCGGCAAGACAGCGGTCGACATCACCATCGACAGCAGCAACAATTCGCTGGCCGGCATGCGCGATGCGATCAACGCGTCCAATGCCGGCGTCACGGCCAGCATCATCAATGACGGCAAGGGCTACCACCTGTCGCTGACCTCGAAGACCACCGGTGAAACCAGTGCGATGCGGATCAGCGCCGCCCCGCCCAAGGGCTCGGATGCGACAGCCACCACGGCGCTGTCGGCATTCGCCTACGGCGGTACCGATGGCGCCGGCGGCGCCGGCATGCGGCAGACCGCGGCGGCGCAGAACGCCGAGATCGTGGTCGACTCGGTCAAGATCAGCAAGCCGACCAATACCATCACCGATGCCATCCAGGGCGTCACGCTCAACCTGACCAAGACCACGGCCGAAAACGTCACCACCAAGCTCACCCTGACGCGCGACACGGCGTCGGTGCAGACCGCCATCGAGGCCTTCGTGAAGTCGTACAATTCGCTGAGCAAATCGATGGCCGATTCGACCGCCTTCGACGTGGCGACCGGCAAAGCGGCCGTGCTCAACGGCGACAGCACGGTGCGTTCGATCCAGACCCAGCTGCGCGGCATCCTCGGCGGCGTGATCCCGGGCGCGGCGCGCGGCGCGGCGGCCCTGCCCGATATCGGGATCACCACCCAGCGCGACGGCAGCCTCGCGATCGATTCGGCCAAGCTCAGCGCGGCGCTGAACGATCCGAACAAGGACATGAGCGCGCTGTTCGCCAGCAGCGGCACCACCAAGGGTTTCGCGTCGCAGATCGACGCCGCCGTCGGCCGTATCCTGAGCCCGGTCGGCACGCTGCCGACCCACACCAACAGCTTCACGGCGTCGATCAAGGATCTCGACAAGCAGCGCGCGGCATTGAGCACGCGCCTGGTCGCCACCGAACAGCGCTACCGGGCGCAGTTCGCGGCGCTGGACAAGACGATCGCCAGCATGACCACGACCAGTAACTACCTGACCCAGCAACTGGCCAGCCTGGCCAATATGTAATTCGGAAACAGAGGATATTCGATATGTTCGGAACCAAACGTAGTGGCGCCAGCGCCTACGCCAATGTGGGCGTCGAGACCGGCGTGATGGCCGCCAGCCCGCACAAACTGATCACCATGCTGTTCGAAGGCGCCATCGCCGCCCTGTCGGCCGCGCTGGTGCACATGGAAGCGAAAAGCATCGCCGCCAAGGGCACCGCGATCTCGAAGGCGATCTCGATCATCGACAACGGCCTGCGCGCCAGCCTGGACAAGAACGTCGGCGGCGAAATCGCCGACAACCTCGACGCGCTGTACACCTATATGAGCGACCGCCTGCTGCAGGCCAACCTCAACAATTCGCCGGAGTCGGTGCGCGAAGTGATCACGCTGCTGGCCGACCTGAAAGGCGCCTGGGAAGCGATCGTACCGGCCAATGCCGTCCAGGAAGCGGCCGCGCCGCCCGCGCCCGTGCAGGCCCAGGCCTACGATGCGCCTGCCCTGCGTGCGGCAGCCTACGCGAGCGCCTGATGATGAACGGGGACGACATTCTCTCGCTGTACGAATCGGTGTCGAGCCTGAGCGGCGACATGCTGGTGGCGGCGCAGGCCGGCGAATGGGATCAGCTGGTCGAACTCGAAACCCGCTGCGCCAGCCAGGTCCAGGCCCTGCGCGCCGGCGAGTCGGCCACCGTCCTGAGCGCCGAACGGCGCGCGCGCAAGATCGCCATGATCCGCAAGATCCTGGCCGACGACCGCGCGATCCGTGACCTCACCTCGCCCTGGATGGCCAAGCTCGGTGCGATGATGCAAAGTACCGGCGCCGAGCGCCGGCTGGCCAATGCCTACGGCAACGGGGCCTTCTAAACCGGCACGCCGCGCGCCGCCGGGCGGCGCCGCGGGCGATCGCGCACCATGATCCCAGCTGAAAGCGTCGGCCCGGTAAGCCGCATCCTGCCATCCACCGGCGCGGGCGACCCGCGCCAGGAGGCGTTTACGCGCGCGCTCGCACCGCTGCTGGGCAAGGCCCTCCACGGCGCGATCCAGGCCAGGCTGACCGACGGCACCTTCGTCGTCAGGTTCGCCGATACCCAGGCCCGCATGCAGTTGCCGCCCGGCGCGCAAGTCGGCGCCGACGTGCCGCTGACCCTCGTCGGCCTGCACCCGCGCCCGACCTTCCAGGTCGGCGCGCAGACGCTGACCGCCTTCGCCGAAGCCGGCCCCGCCCCGCACGAGGATGCCGATGCGCCAGGCGCGCAGCTGGCGTACCGCGAAGGCGCCGCCGCCGGCCGCGCCGGCGCCCTGCTCGCTTCCAGCGCGGCACTGGGCGCGCAAGCCTTCGCCGGCGGCACCGAAGCGAAGAACACCACCCTGAGCCCCACCGCCCAGGCCCTGGCCGGCGTGCTGGCCGCGGCGCAGAAGGCCGACAGCCAGCTCGCCAGCATCGTCGGCCGCGCGCCGCTGGTGGCCAATGCCGGCGCCGATCCTGCGGCCATCGCGGCCGGCCTGCAGCAAGCCTTCGGCAAGAGTGGGCTGTTCTACGAATCGCACGTGGCCGAATGGGCGCGCGGCGCGCTGCCGCTGTCCGAACTGGCCGAGGAACCGCAGCAGCAGGCCGCCCAGGGCGGCGCGCGCCCCAATCCGCAAGACCCCGCCACCGCCCAGTTCATCAGCATGCAGCTGGCGGCCCAGGAACAATCGCACCTGGCCTGGAAGGGCCAGCTGTGGCCGGGCCAGCCGATGGAGTGGGACGTGCGGCGCGAAGCGCACGGCGGCGACCAGAATGACGACGACCAGGCGATCTGGCACTCGCGCCTGCGCCTGCGCTTTCCCCAGCTGGGCGAACTCGAGGCGCAGCTGCGCATGGTGAACGGCGCGCTGCAGGTGCAGTTCGCGGCGGCCGACGACGCCACCGCCGACCTGCTGCGCCGGCATTCGCCCGCGCTTGCCGGCGCCCTCGACGCGGCAGGCATGCCCCTGGCCGGCTTCGGTGCGCGGGCGCGCACCACGCAGGACGCCGCGCAGGACAGCGGCGCGCAGGACGCCGGCGCCAGGGACAGCCCGGATGAATGAACCGGTCGACAAGCGGCGCCAGAACGCCGTGGCGCTGGCCTACAGCGCCGGCGAAGGCGCACCCACCGTGGTCGCGAAAGGATCGGGGCTGGTCGCGGAACAGATCATCCGGCGCGCCCGGGACGCGGGCGTGTTCGTGCACGAATCGAAGGAGCTGGTGTCGCTGCTGATGCAGGTCGATCTCGACCGCGAGATTCCTCCGGCCCTGTACCGGGCAATTGCGGAACTGTTGGCATGGCTATATCATATCGAGTCGGCTCGACAACACGGTGAGCTATTGCCTCCCGCGCCCGATCCGACGCCCCACCTCCCAACGGCGCCAGCGGCAAGGACAGAAGTAAGCGATGAATGAAGCAGACCTGGAAGACTGGCACGATTACGAAGTCAGGTCTCCGCGCGAGATCATGGCGCTGCTGCGCCAGATCGGCGAAAAGAATCAGCTGATTCGCATGCTGATCAAGGGCGAGTCCGATGTCTGCGTGACCTCGATCCTGGCCGTCGATGAAGGCAACCGCACCGTGGTACTCGACCGCTCGGTGGATCGCGCCCAGAACGAGCGCATCGTGGCCGCCGGCCGCGTCAAGTGCGAGACCACGCTCGACAAGATCCGTATCCTGTTCCATGCCGATGGCCTGACCGCGACCAGCTGGCGCGGCGAACCCGCGCTGCGCGCCGACATCCCGCCCACCCTGATCCGCCTGCAAAGGCGCGCTTACTACCGGATGGCGACGCCGGTCAGCAATCCGGTACGCGCGCTGATTCCGGTGCAGGTCGACGCCGGCGGCGGCCTGGGCGTGTTTCCGCTGCAGGATATCAGCGTCGGCGGTATCGCCCTGCTCGACAGCAAACTGCAGCTGGGCACCACCATCGGCCGCGTAATCGAAGGCTGCCGCATCGAACTGCCCGAGATCGGGCCGATCTCGACCTCGCTCGAGATCCGCAATTCGCTCGACCTGACCCTGCTGAACCACAAGACCAGCCGCCGCCTGGGCTGCCAGTTCGTCGACATCTCGCGCGGCGCCCTCGCCACGGTGCAGCGCTATATCACCAGGCTCGAACGCGAGCGCAACGCCAGGCTGGCGGGTTTGGCCTGACCCTGGCCTGACCGGCGCCTGGGCCGTCGCGGCTCAGGCGGCCGGCTGCGACCTGGCGGTGTAACGCGGCGCCGGCGCCGCATCGAAAGCCAGCCATTTTTCTCCCTCGTGCAGGCCCGGGATGGTGACCTGTTCGCCCTGCGCCAGGCCCGCCAGCGCGGCGTCGCCCAGGTCGTCCACGCCCATGATGATCGCGGCCGGCAGGCGCTCGAACGGATGGCCCAGCGTGTCCCAGAAACCGGTGGCGGTCACGCCTGGCAGCACCGCCTGAATGCGCAAGCCCCTGGACCCGAACTCGTGCTGCAGCGCCTGGGTAAACGCCAGCACATAGGTTTTGCTGGCGCCATACACGCCATTCATCATCTCGGTCGCAATCGCGACGATCGACGACACGTTGACGATCGTGCCCGCGCCGCGCGCCGCCATGCCGGCCGCCACCGCGTAGGTCAGGCGCGTCAATGCGGTGACATTCAGCGCGATCATATCGTCCATCGCATCGACGTCGCCATCGACCAGCGGCGCGACCGAGCCGACGCCGGCATTGTTCACCAATACCGTGATGTCGTCGCGCACCCGCAGCAGCGCCTCGACGCGGCGCAGCGTATCGGGCTGGGCCAGGTCGGCGGCCAGCACCTCGACCCGGCGGTCGCTGGCGGCCGCTACCTGCCTGGCCACGCGCGCCAGGCGTTCTTCGTCGCGTGCGATGAGGATCAGGTCGTGGCCCTGGCGCGCCAGGCGGTCGGCATGCACCGCGCCCATGCCGGTCGATGCGCCGGTGATGACGGCGGTTCCCTTGTGTGCTTGCGTCACTGGAGCTCCCTGTCGAATTGATGGCAGCGGCAAGTGCAGCGAGCCGGCAGTAAACACTAATCCGTATGCCTCTCTAATCGGAAGCAGGCCGGCATGGGGCATCGGCAGGTCCGGTGCCTTCCTATCCCGAATGGGAGAGCGGCGCGAAAAAAACGCGCCGCATGTCACAGCCGCGCAGCGCGGATCGTCTTGTCTGCATGAAGGCCGCACAGTGCGTCCTCGCCACCCGAAAGGAACCAACCATGTCAGCACGCATCAACCTGTTCACCCTGGCCCCGGCCAACCTGAAAGCCATGATCAACCTGTCGACGGCCAACCGCCAGGGCGCGATCGGCGAGCGCCTGTTCGAGCTGATCCAGCTGCGCGTCTCGCAAGTCAATGGCTGCGGCGTCTGCATCGATATGCATTGGCGCGACCTGATCAAGCAGGGCGCCGATCCGCGCCACCTCAATTCGCTGGCCGCCTGGCGCGAATCGCCGTTCTTCAGCGAGCGCGAACGCGCCGCCCTGGCCTGGGCCGACGCCGTCAACGCGCTGCCGCAGCGCGACGAGACGGACGCAGCGTGGCCTGCCCTGCGCGAGCATTTCAACGAGAACGAGATCGCCGAACTTGGCTATACTATCGCGGCGATTCGCGGTTGGAACGTCATCAACCTGAGTCTGCGCAACCAGATCCCGGTGCATCCCGCCCCGGGCATGTAATCGAGGATCGATGGACACGGCCGCGCGCGCAACTCCTTCCCTGTCGGTTTCCGCGGCGTCGCTGCACGGCCACGACACCGCGACCCTGGCCCAGGCGATGGGACTGCTCGCCATCGTGGGCGACCTGAGCATGGGCCAGCCGATCGACGGCTCGGAGCGCGCGGCGCGCCTGGCCGCGCGTGTCGCCGCGGCGGCCGGCGGCAACGCCACGGCCTGCGAGCACGCGCGCATGGTGGCGCTGCTGCGCTGGTCGGGCTGCACCGCCAACGCGGCCGGCTTCGCCGCCCTGATGGGCGACGACGTGGCCGGCCGCCATGCGCTGGTCAGCCGCACCTTGAGCCCGCAGCAGGCGAAGCAACTGGGCGACACCACCGCGCTGGCCGAGATCCATTGCGAAGTCTCGGGCGATATCGCCGCCATGATGGGATTGCCGGCCGCGGTCGAAAGCGGCCTGCGCCACGTGTGGGAGCAGTACGACGGCAAGGGCATTCCGCTGCGCATGCGCGGCGACGAAGTGCCCGAGGTCGTGTTCCACGCGTCGCTGGGCGGCGACCTCGAGGTGCTGTCGCGCGCGCACGGCGCCGAACGCGCGCTGGAGATGCTCGCGCAGCTGGGCGACGCCAAGTATCCGGCGCGGCTGGTGGCACTGGTGGCGCCGCATGCGCGCGCCTGGCTCGACGAACTCGAGTCCGAGCAGAAGCAGGCTTCGCGGCCCGACTTCCTTCCGGTATCGGTGCCACTCACCCTGGTGGCCGATATGATCGAGCTCAAGCTTCCCTGGCTGGCAGGCTATTCGCGCCGCGTGGCGCTGCTGGCGCACGGGGCGGCGCAGGCGGCCGGCCTGCCCGAAGCGCAGCAGCGCGCGCTGGCGCGCGCCGCCCTGCTGCACGGGATCGGGCGCGCCGCCGTGACCAATACGGTGTGGGAGCGCAGCGGCAAATTGAGCGCCGCCGACTGGGAAGCGGTACGTCTGGTGCCCTACTGGACCGCGCGCGCCGGCAGCCGCATCGACGGCCTGGGACCCGATACGCAGCTGGCCTCGCAGGTCTACGAGCGGCTCGATGGCAGCGGCTACTTCCGGAGCCTCGACGGCGACATGCTCGGCGTGCCGCAGCGGCTGCTCGGCGCGGCCGCCGCCTGGGTCGCACTGCGCTCGCCGCGGCCGTGGCGCGCGGCCCATGAGCCGGCGGCGGCCATCGCCCTGCTCGAAGCCCAGGTGACGGGCGCTCGCTTCGAGCGCGCCGCGGTGGACGCCGTGCTGGCCACGGCGACGGGCGCCTCCGTCAACGCCGGAGGCGGTGCAATGGCCGCAGCTGGCGCAGGCGCTGTCGGCCACGGCGCGGCGGCGCGCGCCGTGCTGTCGGCGCGCGAAGTCGAGGTCTTGCAGCGCATCAGCCTCGGCGAGAGCAACAAGGAAGCCGCGCGCGCGATGCGCATCAGCCCCAGCACCGTCCGCACCCACGTCGAGAGCATCTTCCGCAAGCTCGATTGCTCCACCCGCGCCGCCGCCACCCTCAAGGCCCTGACCCTGCGGCTCATCTAGGAACCTGTCCCGGCAGATGAGTCGTTCCCGCCGCGCCTGGCAAGCGCGCACTGGGTTGCCCGTCGTTGCGTTGCCCGTCATTGCCTGGCTCGCCATGCATCGCCATGCAGTTTCCCTCACCTGCCGGGACAGGATCCAGTGCCGGATCGATCGGCTCGACCGGCCGCGAAACAGGTAGCCGCGCAGCGGCGCGTTGACGATCCGGCAGCCGCCATCCGGCGCCACCGCGTCCAGCGCCTTGCGCAGCGTCGACAAATGCACGCGCAGGTTCGCTGCCTCGACCACCAGGCCACGCATGGCGCAGCAGTTCGTCCTTGCCCACCACCTCGCCGGCGCGCCGTACCAGGCACGCCAGCAGGTCGAAGGCGGGCGCGCCGAGCGCCACCTGGCGCCCACGGCCTCGGGACGGCGCCGGCGCGGGAACAGCGCGCATGGTCCCGTCCGCCAACCTGTCTTCACATTCGTTCTCCTGCATGGCGCGCGCTGGCGCGATGCATCCGGCAGCCGGACGCGAGGCGCGCCATCGATCACTCAGGCCACGGTGTCGACCTCGCGCGCCATCGCTCCCAGCACCGCCGCGGCGTCGTACTGGGCCGCATGGCGCCGGTGCAGCGCGCCCAGGGCGGCAGGGTCCATGGCGCCGCGCTGCCCGAGCTGGCGGCGAAAAGCCGCATCGCGGAAGGGGTCGTGCATGCTGTCGCCGAATTCCGCCAGTCCCAGCTTGCCGTCGCCGTCGATGTCGAGCAGCGCGTGCAGGCGGCTGGCGCGGCCCTGGTCCGCGCCGCCGCCCATTTGCCCGGCCAGTTCGGCGACGCCGATATCGCCGTCGCCGTCGGCATCGATCGACTTCGCCACCTCGTGCTTGTACAGCATGGCGTAGGAACCCTGGGTCATCTTGACGCCCTTGCCGGCGAAATGCGCGATCGCGTCGGCGTGGCGCGCCGCGTTCTCTTCGAGGCGGCGCCGGTCGTCGGCCGAGTCGGCGCGCGCCTGCGCGATGCTTGACGGGATCTGGCCGGCGCCGGGCTTGACGACCGGGGTCCGCACAGCGGTGAACGACAGCGCCAGCGACGGCGCGCTCGATGAAATCCACATGCTTGCTCCGGCATGGATGAGGGACTGTCATCGTCCTCCGGAATGCTTGCCGGACAAAGAGCCAAGATCGGGCCAAGTACTGGGGCCATCGCGCCGCCGATACAAGGTCGCGCCTGGCGCTACCCGTCGCCTGGACCAAGATCGGCCTTTCTCACTGGACCACACCGGTCTTGGCCCAGTCCGCCCTTTCGTGGCTACCGGTCCAAGCGCATAATCGACCATTGAAGGGGGATCGTTTCCAATGCAAGACTTGTCCGTCAGCGACTACCTGTCGTTCGACACCACCAGCCCGGTTCCGCTGTACCGCCAGATCCATGCCCGCGTGCGCGAGGCGGTCGATACCGGCGTACTCAAGGCGGGTGACCGCATTCCCGCCACCCGCGTGCTGGCCGAGGAGCTGGGCCTGGCGCGCGGCACCGTGGCCGCCGCCTATGCCCTGTTGTCGGCCGAGGGCTACCTGGAAGTGCGCGGTGCGGCCGGCTCGGTCATCGCGCGGCGCGAACCATCTCCCGTGCGCGCGAGGGTGGCGCCGCGCGCGCGGCCGCTGCCGCTGGACGTCGGCGGCGCCGTCGCACCGCTGCCGTTCCAGATGGGATTGCCGGCCCTGGACGCTTTCCCGCGCAAGGTGTGGGCGCGCATCGCGGCGCGCACCGCGCGAACGCTGCAGACACGCCACCTGCTGAAGGAGTCGACCTTCGGCGCGCCGGCCCTGCGCACCGCGATCGCCAGCTACCTCAAGCTCTCGCGCGGCATCGACTGCATGCCCTGCCAGGTCTTCGTCTGCGCCGGCTACCGCGAAGCCCTGGGCCTGGTCGCGCATGCGCTGCTGGCGCCGGGAGACATGGTGTGGACCGAGGAGCCGGGCTTCCCGCCCACGCGCCACCTGCTGGCGGGCCTGGGCTACGTGCCGCGTCCGGCGCCGGTCGACGAGCACGGCCTGGACGTGGCGCGCGCCGCGCTGCTGGCGCCGGGGGCGCGCATGGCGGTGGTCACGCCCGGCCACCAGTGCCCCCTCACGATCAGCATGCCCCCGGCGCGGCGCCGGCTTCTCCTCGACTGGGCAGGCGCCCACGACGCCTGGATCGTCGAGGACGACTACGACGGCGAATTCCGCCACAGCGGCCGTCCGCTGCCGGCCCTGGCCAGCATGGACCAGGGCGGCCGCGTGATCTACAGCGGCAGCTTCAGCAAGGTCATGTTCCCGGCGCTGCGCCTGTCCTATGTGGTGGTGCCGCCCGCGCTGGTCGAGCGCTTCGAGGACGCCGCCTGCCTGGTCGGCAACGGCTGCCCCGCGCTGACCCAGGGCATCCTGTGCGAATTCATGCACGACGGTCACTTCGTGCGCCACGTGCAGGCCATGCGCCGCCTGTACGCCGAGCGGCGCGATATCGCGGCGCGCGCGCTGGCGCCGGCTTTCGGCGACCGGGCCACGCTCCTGCCGCAGGCCGGCGGCCTGCACCTGGTGGCCCAGGTCGCGCCCGGCGCCGACCGCCTGCTCGCGGCGCGCCTGCGCGAGCATGGCCTGGCGCCGCTGGCGCTGGCCGATTTTTATGCCGGCACGCCGGCCCGCAGCGCGCTCCTGATGAATTTCGCGAATGTCGCGAACGGCGTTCATGCCGAAGAACTGGCGCGGCGCGTGGCGCAGGCATTGGACCGCCCTACCCACTAGAGAGGACCCGCGCGGCGCGCGAGGGTAGCGCAGCAGCCGGCGCGGTGCGCTCTACCCTAAGCCGTATTGCCGCCGCCCGTCCTAATTCCGTATCTTGAAAGCATCTTTTCCCGGCCTGCGCACCCGCGCCCGGGCCGCCCTTCTTTCGCCGGACCCGCCATGAATACCATGACCATCCTGCTGTCCTCGTTCATCCTCTCGGTGACGGGATTGGCGATCTTCATCTGGTCGCTGCGCACGCGCCTGTTCGAGGCCAGTCCCGCCGCGGCCCGCACCATCTTCTCCGAAGGCGAGATCGGGCGCAGCGACGATCCCGCCGCCACCCCTGGCCAGGCCGCCGCCCAGGCCGCGCGCGACGCCGCCCCGTCCCTGAGCGACGGCGCGGCGCGGCGCCTGAACAACGAGCTGGAGGCGCGGGTCGAGGCCGACCGCTCGAGCGGCCTGGTGACCTTCCTGTTCCTGGGCTGCGCCGTCGCCTGGCTGCTGGTGGCGACCACCGCCGGCCTGCTCAGCTCCATCAAGCTGCACGAACCCGACCTGCTGGTGCACCAGGCCTGGCTCACCTTCGGCCGCCTGCGCACCATCCACCTGAACACGGTGGCCTATGGCTGGGCGCCGATGGCGGCGCTGGGGCTGGCGATGTGGTTGCTGCCACGCCTGCTCAAGACGCCGCTGGTCGGCGCGCGCTACGCGATTGCCGGCGGCATGCTGTGGAACGCGGGCCTGATCGCGGGGGTGGGTTGCATCGCGATGGGGATCAGCGACGGCATGGAGTGGCTCGAGATCCCGTGGCAGGTCGACATCCTGTTCGTGGCCGGAGGTGCGCTGGCTGGCTTGCCGCTGGTGTACACGCTGCAGGCGCGCAAGGTGCGCCACCTATACGTGTCGGTCTGGTACATGGGCGCGGCGCTGTTCTGGTTCCCGACCCTGTTCCTGGTCGGCAACCTGCCGGCGATGCACTTCGGCGTGCAGCAGGCGGCCATGAACTGGTGGTTCGGCCACAACGTGCTGGGCCTGTTCTACACGCCGATGGCGCTGGCCTGCGTGTACTATTTTCTACCGAAGATCATCGGCCGCCCGATCCAGTCGTACAACCTGTCGCTGGTGGGCTTCTGGGCGCTGGCCTTCTTCTACGGCCAGGTGGGCGGCCATCACTTGATCGGCGGCCCGGTGCCCGGCTGGCTGATCACGCTGTCGATCGTGCAGAGCGTGATGATGATCGTGCCGGTGCTGGCGTTCTCGATCAACCAGCACCTGACCATGAAGGGCCACTTCAAGCGCCTGTGGCATTCGCCCACGCTGCGCTTCATCGTGCTGGGCGGGATGATGTACACGCTCAGCTCCATCCAGGGCTCGATCGAGGCGCTGCGCAGCGTGAACACGGTCGCGCACTTCACCCACTTTACGGTAGCCCATGCCCACCTGGGCCTGTATGGCTTCTTCACGCTGGTGATGTTCGGCGCCATGTACTTCGTGATGCCGCGCGTGATGGACTGGGAGTGGCCGTATCCGAACCTGATCTCGCTGCACTTCTGGCTGGTGGTGGCCGGCTTCGGCATCTATTTCGTCGGCCTGTCGATCGGCGGCTGGCTGCAGGGCCTGGCCATGCTGGACGCGGCGCGCCCGTTCATGGATTCGGTGAACGTGACCATCCCCTGGCTCAAGAGCCGTTCGGTAGGCGGGTCCATCATGGCCCTCGGCCACCTGGTGTTCGCGGTCCACTTCGCCCTGATGGCGACCCGCCGCGGCGTGGCGCGCGAAGGCGCGGCGCTGCTGAACGAACACCCGGCACGGACCGCGGTCCCCAACGCCGCTTAAGGGAACTGTATGCAGGACGAACTCAAACTGCTGGGCGGCGCGATGGTGACGCTGGCGCTGGCGACATCGGCGCTGGTGGTGGTGCCGCACATGCAGCTCAAGGACGGCGCGCCGCCGCCGGGACTGAAGCCCTATTCCTCGGCCGAGCTGCGCGGGCGCCAGGTGTATATCGCCAACGGCTGCATCTATTGCCACTCGCAGCAGCCGCGCGACCGGCTCCAGGCGCCGGACGACAAACGCGGCTGGGGCCGCGCCTCGGTGACGGCCGACTACCACTACGACAAGCCGCACCTGCTGGGCACCATGCGTACCGGGCCCGACCTGTTCAATATCGGCGCGCGCCAGCCCAGCGCCGACTGGCACCTGGGCCATATGTACCAGCCGCGGGCCTACGTCGCCGGCTCGATCATGCCGGCCTATCCCTACCTGTTCGAGGTCAAGGACAAGCTCGAGGAAGGCGACCGCGTGGTGACGCTGCCGCGCGGCTACACGCCGGCCGGCAAGGTCGTGGTGGCGCGCCAGGAAGCGCTCGACCTGGTGGCCTACCTGGTGGGCCTGGACCACACCTATCCGGCGGTCGAGACCATCGGCACGCAGAGGGAGCGCAAATGAGCGAACATCCGCATGAGCACGAGCATGACCACGAACGCGCGCGGCGGCGCGAGAATCCGGATCCGACCGAGGTCGAACGCCCGTTCCCGAAGCCGCTGCTGGCCGTGGTGATCGGCCTGGTGAGCTGGGGCGTCGGCTACATCTATATCACGCAGAGCAATGACAACGCCGCCTTCGGCGACCACCGCACCCTGTCCACCCTGCAGGGGCCGGCGCCGGGCGCCAAGGTCGACGGCGCGCAGATCTACAACGCCCAGTGCGTGGCCTGCCACCAGGCCACTGGCCTGGGCCTGGCCGGCGTGTTCCCGCCGCTGGCCGGATCCGAATGGGTGACGGGCGATCCGAAGCGCCTGGCGCAGATCGTGCTGCACGGCGTCTCCGGCACCCTGACGGTGAAAGGCGCCGCCTACAACGGCATGATGCCGCCATTCAAGGACAAGCTGGACGACGCCCGCATGGCCGCGCTGCTGACCCATATCCGCAGCCAGTTCGGCAACCGCGCCGACGCCGTCGACGCAAGCTTGATGCGTGATGCACGCAGCGCCAGCAGCGCGCGCACGGCCCCATGGAAGGGCGACGATGAGCTCGCCTCGTTCAGGTAGCAGGGCGACATTCGGCGCCGTGCTGGCCGTGACCCTGGCCGGCGGCGCCGCCCTGTACCACGGCAGCAGCGGCTTCCGGGCGGTCTCGACCGAGAGCGCGCGCCGTATCGCGGTGGCCGAGCGTCCCGTCCCCGCGCCGAAGACGCACCTGGCCGGCGCCGACGGCCACACCACCCTGCTGGCCGACGAACTGGCGCGCGACGGCCGCGTCGCCCTGGTCACCTTCATCTATGCGCGCTGCCAGTCGGTCTGCCGCGTGGTCGGCACCGAGCTGCAGCAGATGCAGGAGCACATCCAGGCACGCGGGGCGGCCGACAAGGTGCGCCTGGTGACGATCAGCTTCGACCCGCGCGATGATGCGCGCGCACTCTTCGAATACGCGCGCATGATGAAGACCGATCCGGATGTATGGCGCCTGTACGGGATACCGGCTGGCGCCGAACGGCAAGGCCTGCTCGACGCCTTCGGCGTGATCGTGGTACCGGCGCCGCTGGGCGAATTCGAGCACAACGCGGCCTATCACGTGGTCGACCGCAGTGGTCGCCTCGTGCGTATCCTCGACTACGCCGAACCCGATGCGGCACTGGCCGATGCGCTGGCGCGGGCCGCGGAAGGAACCTGAGTGACGATTGAAAAACACCGCGTGCGCTTGACGCGCTGGAGCGGTCCCGCGATGCTGGCCGTGCTGGTGGCGACCCGTACGCCCCTGGAGGCGACCATGTGGCGCCATATGGTAGTGCAGTTGCCGCTGCTGGTCGTCTGCGGCGTCCTGCTGCGCCCGTGGCTGCGTTTGCCGCCGCGCGCCGCGCAGTGGGATGCGCAAGGCCTGGCGACCTTCACCGCCGCGGTGTTCGCCACGACCTACTGGATGATCCCGCGCGCGCTGGAGCAGGCGCTGGATGAGCCGTTCGCGAATCTCCTGAAGTTCGCCAGCCTGGTGCTGCTCGGCGCCCTGCTCCCCGGCGCCATGCGGCGCGCCCACGTCGTGGTCCAGCTGTTTTTTGTCGCCAACATCTGCGCCATGATGGCGATCGCCGGCATGCTGTACCGCGAACTGCCACAGCGCCTGTGCAACGCCTACCTGCTGGACGACCAGGATATCACCGGCAGCTCGCTGGTGGGCCTGGCGCTGCTGCTGGGCGTGGCCTGGTGCATCGTCAATGCCAGACATTTCGCCGACCCGCCAGACGGACCGCTGCGCGGCCGCTGACCGTCGGTCGGCAGCGCCATGCGCTCAGTTATAGGCGCTGCGCACGCCGCTGCCTGGACGGATCAGGCCGCGCTGAGTGGCAACCACGACCGCATGGGTACGCGCGGTGGCGTCGAGCTTGCTCATCACGCCCTTCACATGGGTCTTGACGGTGCCGACGCCGATGCCCAGCTTGCGGGCGATCGACTTGTTGCAGCAGCCTTCGGCCAGCAGTTGCAGCACGTCGGTTTCGCGGCCCGTGAGGTTCTCGCGGCTCAGGCTGTCGGCCACGCTACGGGTCACCGATTCGCTCAGGTAACGCTGGCCCTGGGCGAGCGAGGCGACGGCCTTGAGCAGCTCGTCCTGGCTGCACGACTGCAGCACGTAGCCGTGCACGCCGGAGTCCATCGCGATGCGCACCTCCCACTCCTTGTCGAGCTGGGTGACGATCAGGACGCTGGGCCGGCGCAAGCCGCCGGCATGCTCGGGCTGGCGCGCCAGCGCGAGGCCGGTGTCGTAATCGGCGACCAGGACGCGCGCCACTTGCCGCGCCTCGGGCTGGCTCAGGTGGGTGCTGACGCGCAGTTCGGGGCGGTCGGCGAGGATGGCGTGCAGGCCGGCGGTCATCACCGGATCGGTGTGGATGATGTGAACGGCGGATGGAATGGTAGGCATGGTGTACTCCTGATTTAGCAACGTCGGGCTCGCTACCCGTTCGTTCATATTGGAACGGCAAGGTAAGTCCGGCAAGTTAATACATGTAAAAATTGCGCCCGGCGGGCACCGGTCGGGGTTACGTTGAATGCGTTATACTTGGCCGATCATGCGCCTGACCTCCTTCACCGATTACACGTTGCGCACGCTGCTGCATCTGGGTAGCAACCCCGGTCGCCTGGTGACCATCCAGGAGATCGCAGACCTGCACAACATTTCTAAAAACCACCTGATGAAGGTGGTAAACGAGCTCGCGCGCAACGGCACAATCGAAACCATTCGTGGCCGCAACGGTGGTTTCCGTTTGGCACATGAACCGAAGGACATCAACGTCGGCGCCATCGTGCGCATGAGCGAGAGCGACTTCTACATGGCCGAGTGCTTCGATCCCAACGGCAACCCTTGCGGCCTGGTCAAGGCTTGCGGCCTCAAGGGTGTGCTGGGCAATGCCACCGCCGCCTACCTGGCCGAGCTCGACCGCCACACCCTCGCGTCCCTGCTGCCCGAACCGCGTCCGCGCGACATGCCCGTGACCGTGCATCGCCGCAAGGCTGCCTGAGTCATCAAGTCACGTCCGGCGACCTACTGAACGGTTTATCTACGCCGCCGCCGGCGTCCCGGATGCAATCGGCGGATACATCCCCGCTCTTCGCGGCGGATGCGCTGGTACAGCACCCGGTTTGCCTCTTGCCTGATCGCTCCTTCGCCTACCAAGGATTATGCTCAGCAGTTAACCAAGTGTAGTGCGGTTTCCTTAAACGTGCAATTAACATGCTTGTTATTATCGGCGCCGCGGCCGGCACGTGTTGCGCCTGTCGTGAAATCAGTTCCCGTGGATGCGGCGCTCGTTCAGCAAGGCGACGAAGCGCCGCGCCGCCAGCCCCTGTGGACGGGCATTGGCCCAGACTACATCGACGAACAGCCGCATGACGTTGGTGAAATTCGCGGACGGGATGTGCACCAGATGGCCCTCAGCCAGCGGCGCACGCACGAAGCCGGCAGGCAGCCAGGCCCAGCCGAGGCCCGCCGTCACCAGGCTGAGCGCCGCGACCGGATTGTCGGTTTTCCACTGCAGGCGCGACATGGCGATGCGCTTGTCGACCTGGTCGGCATGGCGGCCGGCCATCACGATCTGGCGCTCGCCCAGCAGGTGCTGGTCGCGAATCGTACCGGCCGGCATGCGCGCCAGCAGCGGATGGTCGGGCGCCAGCACCGCTACCAGGGTCTCGTGGGCGACCTCCTGGAAGCCTTCGCGCGGGTCCATGCCGTAGCGCTCGAACACCAGTGCCAGGTCGGCGCGGCCATCCTGCAACATCGCCAGCGCGTCGGCCTGTGCGGCGCTGAGGACATTCACTTCGAGCAAGGGAAACTCGTCGGAAAGGACGCGCAGCGCATCGTGCCACGGCGCGGCCGCCATCAGCTCAGGTACCAGCACCAGCGTGAGCGAGGGTTCCAGCTCCTGGCTCAGCGACAGCGCGTGCTGGTTCAACAGGCGCAGTTGCTCGACCAGCAGGCGCGCCTGCGGCAGCAAGGCCATGGCGTGCGCCGTCGGACGCGGCTCACGGCCACTGCGGTCGAACAGTTCCAGGCCGAGCTCGGCCTCCAGGTTGCCGATGGCCATGCTGACGGCCGACGGCACGCGCCCGAGCGAACGCGCGGCGGCCGAGAAAGAACCGTGATCGACGGCGGCAAGCAGGATGCGCAGGTGATCGAGATCGAGTGTCATCCGTCAATCATATTGATAGCTGCTGACTTTTTCCATCACTCTTTCTCACATAAGATATTCCCATCTATCGCGGCGCAATCGCCGCTTTAACTGGAGGAAAGCATCATGGTGTGGTTGGTCTTGTTTCTCGCGGGGCTGTTCGAGGTATGCTGGGCGGTCGGGCTGAAGTACACGGAAGGATTTACCCGCCCGTGGCCCACGGTCGGTACCGTGGTGGCGATGGCGGTCAGCTTCGGCCTGTTGTCCCAGGCCATGAAGCAATTACCGCTCGGAACAGCGTATGCGATCTGGACCGGCATCGGCGCCGTCGGCACCGCCCTGGTCGGGATCGTCCTGTTCGGGGAGTCGGCCAACCCGGCGCGGCTTGCCTGCATCGGCCTGATCGCGGCGGGCATCGTCGGCTTGAAGCTCGCTTCGCCGGCCTGACGCGCACCGTTCGCGCCGGTGCCCGGGCCACTGGCGAAATACAGGCATACTGACGACTTCCGCTAATTTTCATTTAGACAATGTCAGTACCAGCACCCGAATTCGACCATTTGCCCCAGGATAGCGAGACGGTTGCCCTGCTCCGCAGCACGGATTGGTCCTCGACATCGCTCGGACCGCCGTCGACCTGGCCGGAAGCCTTGCGCCTGCAGCTCAATATCTGTTTCGAATCGGCGTTCCCGATCGCCGTCTGGTGGGGCCCCGACCTGATCCAGTTCTACAATGACGGTTACCGGCCGATCCTTGGCGCCACCAAGCATCCACGGGCGTTCGGCGGGCGCGCGATCGACACCTGGCCCGACATCTGGCCGATCATCGGCAAGATGGTCGAGCAGGTCGTCGAGCGCGGCATCGCGGTCAAGGGCGAGGACATGCCCCTGGTCCTGGAGCGCAACGGCTATCCCGAGACTTGCCACTTCACCTTCTCGTACAGTCCCATCCGCAACATCGACGGCCATATCGACGGCATGTTCACCGCGGCCGTGGAAACCAGCGCCAGGGTCCGGGCCGAACGCAGGCAGGCATTCCAGCTGCGTCTTGCCGACGCCCTGCGCGTGATCGGTCACCCGGCGCAGATCGCCGCATGCGCGGCGGCGATGCTTGGCGAGCATGTCGGCGCCGGCCGCGCCGGCTACGGCATGGTCGACGACCAGTTGCAGACCGTCGCCGTCGACAGCGACTGGACCGATGGCCGCATGGCCAGCCTCGGCGGAGAAAGCCGCGCCCTCGACAGTTTCGGGCCGAACATCATTGCCGAACTGCGGGCCGGACGCACGCTCGCGCTGGACGACATCGGCGCCGATCCACGCGCGGCGCCGTACGCCGACGGCTATGCGAGTATCGGCAGCACGAGCCTGCTCGTGGTTCCCCTGCTGAAAAACGGCGCGCTCAACGCGATCCTGTACCTGCATTGCGCCCAGCCGCGCACCTGGATGGCGGACGATATCACGATTGCCGAGGATGTCGCCCGCCGCACCTGGGACGCCATCGAGCGCGTCAATGCCGAGCACCGGCTGCAGTCCGAGCGCCTGCGCCTGCAGGCGGTCGTCGACACGATTCCGGCCGGTCTCATCATGATGAACGACAGCGGCGACCTGCTGATCGAGAATGCCGAGTGGAAGCGCGCCTGGGGCGGTTCCGCGCGACTGGGCGACGGCCTCGACTATGCCCGCTACAAGGGCTACTGGGCCGACAGCGGCGCGCCGATCGCCGCCGGGCAGTGGCCCTGCCTCGTGTCGCTGACGGAAGGCGCCACGATACGCGACGCCGTCATCGACATCGAGCGCCTGGACGGCAGGCGCGGCACGATCGTCGTTTCCAGTGCGCCGGTGCGCGACAGCAACGGACGTGTCGTCGGTGCGGTCGCTGCGAACATGGACATCACCGAGCTGCGGGCGGCCCAGATGAAATTACTGGAAACCGACAGGCGCAAGGACGAGTTCCTCGCCATGCTGGGCCATGAACTGAGGAACCCGCTCGCCCCGATCTCGACCGCCGCGGAAATCCTGCGCGTCGTCTCCGATGGCGACGCGCGGGTCGTTCGCGCCAGCGAGGTGATCCGGCGCCAGGCAAGGCACATGAGTGCGCTGGTCGACGACCTGCTCGATGTCTCCCGCGTGACCCGGGGGCTCGTGCAACTCAACAAAAGCGCGATCGACCTGGACAGCGTCATCGATGACGCCGTCGAGCAATCGCGGCCCCTCGTGGAGTCGAAGCGGCATGCGCTGACGGTGCGGCACGCCGAACGGCATCCCACCGTGATCGGCGACCGCCACCGTCTCGTCCAGATCGTCGTCAACCTGCTCAACAATGCGGCGAAATACACGCCGGAAGGCGGCGCCATCGCGCTGACCGTCCGCCACGACGGCGCGCATGCGTTGGTCGACGTCGAGGACAATGGCATCGGCATCGAGGACACCCTGCTGCCCCATATCTTCGACATGTTCACGCAGGCGCAGCGCACACCCGACCGGGCGCAGGGGGGACTCGGCATCGGATTGGCGCTTGTCAAGAGCATCGTGGGCCTGCACGGCGGCGAGATCTCGGCCTGCAGCAGGGGACCGGGTTGCGGCAGCAGGTTCACCGTCTCGCTGCCCCTGGCGCCGTGAGCCGCGAGGGGCAGCCATGTCCCTGCTCAGGCGCGCCCGGCGTCGCCCACCGGACGCGCCATCGAAAAGGTAAAGCAGACCTTGCCGTCGGCCGAATTCACGTCGACGCTGCCGCCATGTGAACGCGCAATCTCGGACACGATGTACAAACCCAGGCCCAGCCCCTCATGCGGCGTACTGCCAGGGGAACGCCAGTACGGCTTGAACAGCTGCTGGACCAGTTGCGGCGACAAGGCGGCGCCGTCATTGGTCACGGACAGGCGAAAATGGCTGTCGGTGCAGCCGATCAGGACATGCACCGGCGCCGCCGGCGCCCCATGCACGATGGCGTTCTTGACCAGGTTGGACAATAGCTGGCAGAGCCGGACGGGATCGCAGCGCAAGGCGATGTCGGGCTGGATGACCGTGACGATGCTGGCGTCGGGGTGGATCTCGCGCAGCTCGGCGATGACCTGGGCGAACTGGACATCGAGCGCGTGGACCTGCCGCAAGGTCAGCGCAATGCCCCCGCCCATGCGTCCGCGCGTGAAATCGACGACGTCGTCGACCAGCGCCGCCATCCGGCCCACGCTGCGGCGCATGCGCTGCAGGATCGCCTGCGTCGATGAATCGCTGGTGCGCCGGGCAAGCAGCTCCACGCCGCTCTGGACCGAGCCGAGCGGCGTGCGCAGGTCGTGGCCCAGGACGGCAATGAATTGTTCGCGCAACTCCGCCGTCGCGCGCTCCGACGACAGGTCGGTTTGCGCCACCGCGTGGGCGCGCTCGGTCTCGAGCTGCACCGAAATGAACTGGGCGAACAATTCCAGCGTTGCCACGGTGGCGGGCGCCGACAGCCTGGCCGGCCGTGGATCCAGCCCGCACAGGGTGCCGAAATACGTCCCGTCGCGGCGCAGGATCGGGATCGAGAAATAACTCTGGAACCCGTAGAGGCGCGGCGTATGGTGCCCGCAATACTGCTCGCTCATCGCGACGTGATCGATGACGATGCTCTGGCAGCTGCTGCGCACTTCCTCGCACAGAGTCGTCGTGACATCCAGGCTGTCGCCCGGTTTCAGGCCGAAGTCCAGCCTGTCGTTCACCGCGCACGCGGTCCAGGAATCCTCGGCGACATGGGCAATGGCGACGAAACCGAGGCCGGTGAACGCCGCGACCGTTTCAAGAATCTTCGGCACGGCGCCGATCGCCTCGATCTCGCGCACGCAAGTCGCTACACAAGTATTCATGGCCCGCGGTCCCGTAATGAATGACCCTCCATCTTAACATCTGCCAATGGCGTCGTGACGATCGACCGCAAGCCGGCCCGGGGGCAACCGGACGATCACGGCCGATCGCCGCCACGCACGTCACACCTGCATATTCATGATGTCGTGATAAGCCGACACCAGCTTGTTGCGCACCTGTACCGTGGCCTGGAAGGCGATGCTCGATTTCTGCATCGCGACCATGGTGTCCGACAGGCTGACCGTGTCGTCGCCCATCGTGAAGCGCCGACTGAGCGCCTGCGCCTCGGCCGAGCGGTCGCTCACGCCCTGCAAGGATTGATGCAGGGCTTCCGCGAAGTCGAGCTTGACCGCGGACTTGCCGCCCACCGTACCCGCGCCGCCCAGGCCACCAGGAGCCACGGGGGCGCTCACCTCCGGTTTGCTCGCCGCCGCCTTGAGCTGCTCCATCATGGCCTGGATGCGGCTGCTGTCGATGCCGCCGATACCGCCGATACTCATATACACTCCTGCACGTTATTGCCTTGTAGAATCATCTACAAATGCATTCAGGAAAGCAGAATAACAGCGCGAGCGCGAATTCCACCTGTGAGTTAGACCGGTAAACGCCCCCTATTTCAGGGTTTGAATGTTGCCTCACAGCTCCATAATGCTGCCTGTCCCCACACTTTCACCTGAAACCACCCACCATGGCAGCAACTGCGGAAAACTTGATCGACACCAATCCGGGCCAGCCACCGGCTGCGTCCCCGTCGTTTTTCCAGACCACCATGGGCAAGCGGGTTGCCATCGGCGGCGGCATCGCGCTCATCCTGGCGCTGATGATCGCGGTCTGGATGTGGAGCCAGGCGCCCGAGTACCGCGTGCTATTCTCCAATTACAGCGACCGCGACGGTGGTGCGATCACCGCCTCGCTCGACCAGATGGGGGTGCAGTACAAGTTTTCCGAAGGCGGCAACGCGATCCTCGTGCCTGGCGAGCAGATCCACGACCTGCGCCTGAAGCTGGCCGCGCAGGGCTTGCCGAAGGGCGGCAACGTCGGCTTCGAACTGATGGAAAACCAGAAGCTGGGCGTGTCCCAGTTCCTGGAACAGGTCAACTACCAGCGCTCGCTCGAAGGCGAGCTGGCGCGTTCGATCCAGTCGCTGGGTTCGGTGAGCGCCGCGCGCGTCCACCTGGCGCTGCCGAAGCCGTCGGTGTTCGTGCGCGACCAGCAAAAGCCGACCGCCTCGGTGCTGCTGAACCTGCAGCCGGGCCGCGCCCTCGACCAGGGCCAGGTCAACGCGATCGTCCACCTGGTCGCGTCCAGCGTGCCTGAGCTGACCTTCGGCAACGTGACCGTCGTCGACCAGACCGGCGCCCTGCTGTCGGAACAGGCCGGCAAGGGCGCGGGCAACAAGATGCTCGACGCCACCCAGCTCAAGTACGTGGACCAGGTGCAGGACAACATCATCAAGCAGGTCGAGGCGATGATCAAGCCGCTGGTCGGCGAAGGCAATGTGCGCGCCCAGGCGACCGCCGAAGTGGACTTTGCCCAGGTCGATACCGCCGCCGAGTCGTACAAGCCCAACTCGCCGCCCGAGCCGCAGGCGATCCGCAGCCAGCAGACCTCGGAAACCCAGGGCGCCGGCGCCGGCGCATCGGGCATCCCGGGCGCGCTGTCGAACCAGCCGCCGGGCGTGAACACCGCGCCGATCGACGGCGCGCCGCCGGCCGAAGCGCCTGCCGCGACTGGCCCGAGCACCAGGAACTCGACCACCAATTTCGAAGTCGACAAGACCATCACCTACGAACAGCGTCCGATGGGCGGCATCAAGCGCCTGACGGTCGGCGTGGTGGTGAACTACCGCCGCATCGTCGACCCGGCCACCGGCAAGGTCACCGTGCGTCCGCTGGCAGCGGCCGAAGTGGCCCAGATCAACGAGCTGGTCAAGCAGGCCATGGGCTACAATCCCGAGCGTGGCGACACCATGAATGTGACCAACGCACCGTTCGACGGCGTCGACAAGCCGGTCGACCCGGTGTCGGAACCCGACTGGTGGCGTGACCCGGAGATGCTGTCGCTGTTCAAGGACCTGGCGCGCTACGCCTTTGTCGCCGCGGTGATCGCCTTCCTGTACTTCCGTTTCCTGCGCCCACTGCTGCGTCCGGCGATCAAGAAGTTCGACGAGGCGACCGCCGTCCCGGAAGAGGACAAGAAAGACAAGAACGCGGCAGCCGAAGACGAAGAAGCGCAACAGGACGCCGAGCCCGACGAAGAAGAGCTCGAGGAAGAAGAAAAGATGCGCCGCGATATGGGTTACCGCGCCAACCTGAAACTGGCAAAAGAGCTGGCAGCCCAGGATCCGCGCATCGTCGCAAACGTCATCAAGGCATGGTTGGGTTCAAATGAGTGATAAAGACAAGGACGGCACGAACAAGGCGGCGATCCTGATGCTGGCCCTGGGTGAAGCCGAAGCGGCCGAGGTGATGAAATTCCTCGGCCCGCGCGAAGTGCTCAAGCTGGGCGCGGCGATGGCGCAAATGAAGGCGGTCCAGCATGGCCAGGTGGTCGCCGTACTCGAGGATTTCGTCGAAGAGACCAATCTGCACTCGACCGTCGGCCTCGATTCGGACGAATACATTCGCCAGGTGCTGACCAAGGCCCTGGGCGACGACAAGGCGACCGTGCTGCTCAACCGTATCCTGGGCGGCAAGGATGCCTCGGGCATCGAAAGCCTGAAGTGGATGGACTCGGGCTCGGTAGCTGAGCTGATCCGCAACGAGCACCCCCAGATCATCGCCACCATCCTGGTCCACCTCGAGCGCGACCAGGCTTGCGAAATTCTGGCAAACTTTTCGGAACGGCTGCGCAACGATGTCGTGCTGCGTATCGCCACCCTGGACGGCGTACAGCCGGCGGCACTGCGCGAGCTGAACGACGTGCTGACCAAGCTCTTGTCGGGTAACGAGAACATCAAGAAATCGTCGCTGGGCGGCGTGCGCACCGCGGCCGAGATCCTGAACTTCATGAGCGGCGAGCAAGAGCAGGCCGTGATGGACAGTATCAAGAACTACGACAACGACATGGCGCAGAAGATCATGGACGAGATGTTTGTGTTCGACAACATCATCGACATCGACGATCGCGGCATCCAGTTGCTGCTGCGCGAAGTGCAGTCCGAGATGCTGATCATCGCTCTGAAGGGGGCCTCGCAAGATTTGCGCGAAAAGATTTTCAAGAACATGTCGCAGCGTGCCAGCGAGATGATGCGCGAAGACCTGGAGTCGAAAGGTCCGGTGCGCCTGTCCGAAGTAGAATCGCAGCAGAAGCAGATCCTCCAGATCGTGCGCCGCCTGGCGGACGAGGGACAGATCGTGCTTGGCGGTAAAGGTGAGGATTCGTTCGTCTGATGGTGATACCGAAAGAACAGCAGAGCGCCTACCTGCGCTGGGAAATGGCGTCGTTCGGCGACGAGCGCCCCAGCACGCTCGCGCGCCGCGCGGCCGAAGCGGCCGCACCGCCGTCCGCCCGGCCTGGCTCGGCCGGCGCCCATCCCGCCCTGCCGCCCGAATACAACCTCCCCAGCGTCGAAGAACTGGAGGCGATGCGCGAAGCGGCGCGCCAGGAAGGTTTCGCGCAAGGGCTGGAAGAAGGCCGTGCCCAGGGTCATGACGAAGGCCGGGCCCAGGGCTACGCCGAAGGCGCCGAAGCCGGCCAGCGCGAAGCCACCGCCGAGCTCGAGCATCTGCGCCACATCGCCGCCAGCTTCGGCGACGCCATCGCCCGGGCCGACGAAACCATCGCCCGCGATGTACTCGACCTGGCCCTGCGCCTGGCGCGCGGCATGGTGCGCACCGGCTTCGACGTGCGCCCCGAACTGATTTTATCGGTGGTGCGCGACGCCATCGACCAGCTGCCCGTGCTGCAGCAGCCGGCCGTGCTGACCCTGCATCCGCAAGACGCTGAACTGGTGCGCCATGGCATGGCCGAAGAGCTGTCCAAGGGCGGCTGGCGCATCGTCGAGAACGCGTCCGTCGCGCGCGGCGGCTGCAAGGTCGAGACCGCGACTAACCAGATCGACGCCCAGGCCGCGGCCCGCTGGAACCGCCTGACCCATGCGCTCGGCGCCAACGTCGACTGGCTGGGCGACTGATGGACGAGCACCAGCGCCAACCGGAAGGCACGCACGGCGCCGACAGCGACGGCGACCCGCACACCGCGCGCTGGAAAGCCTATCTGCGCGATTGCGATACGCTGGTCAGCTTCGCCGATCCGCTGCAAGTGTCGGGCCGCGTCACGCGCGTGGCCGGGCTGGTGATGGAATGCGTCGGCCTGCGCCTGGCCGTCGGCGCAGCCGCCACGATCCCGACCGCCAGCGGTTTCATCGAGGCCGAGGTGGTCGGTTTCGAGGGCGAGCGCCTGTTCCTGATGCCGCAAAGCGATACCGAGGGTGTCGTGCCCGGTTCACGCGTGTTTCCGGTCGAGAGCGTGCTGCCGCCGCCCGGCACCGTCCAGCACCAGCGCCGCCGTCCGCAAGACCGCGCGCGCCACCTGCCGGTCGGCATGCAGTTGCTGGGCCGCGTGGTCGATGGCGCCGGCCGGCCGCTCGACGGCCTCGGCCCGCTCGGCACGACCGAGGTCGGCCCGCTCAATGCGCGGCCGGTCAATCCACTCGACCGCGCGCCGATCAAGGACACCCTCGACGTCGGCGTGCGCGCCATCAATGCGATGCTGACCGTGGGCCGTGGCCAGCGCCTGGGCCTGTTCGCAGGCACCGGCGTCGGCAAATCGGTGCTGCTGGGGATGATCGCGCGCTATACCGAAGCCGACGTCATCGTCGTCGGGCTGATCGGCGAACGTGGCCGCGAGGTCAAGGAATTCATCGACCAGATCCTGGGACCCGAAGGCCGCGCCCGCTCGGCCGTCGTGGCGGCCCCGGCCGATTCGCCGCCGCTGTTGCGCCTGCAAGGGGCGGCCTATGCCACGGCGATCGCCGAGCATTTCCGCGACCAGGGCAAGAACGTGATGCTGATCATGGATTCGCTGACCCGCTATGCGATGGCGCAGCGCGAGATCGCGCTGGCGATCGGCGAGCCGCCGGCAACCAAGGGCTACCCTCCCTCGGTGTTTGCCAAATTGCCGGTGCTGGTCGAGCGCGCCGGCAACGGCCTGGAAGGCGGCGGCTCGATCACGGCCTTCTATACCGTGCTGTCCGAGGGCGACGACCAGCAGGATCCGATCGCGGATGCGGCGCGCGGCATCCTCGACGGCCACATCGTGCTCAACCGCCATCTGGCCGAGGCCGGCCATTATCCGGCCATCGACATCGAGCAGTCCATTTCGCGGGCGATGCACTCGATCACGACCCACGAACACCAGCTGGCGGCGCGCAAGCTGAAGCAGTTGTATTCGCGCTATCAGCGCTCGCGCGACCTGATCAATGTCGGCGCCTATGCCGCCGGCAGCGATCCGGTACTCGACCAGGCGATCGCGAAAAATGCGGTCATCGAGGAATTCCTGTGCCAGGAAATCCACGACAACGCCACGCTTCCCCAGAGCTTGGGGCAACTTTCCTCGCTATTCAACTGATTGGCTAGAATTGCCCGGCGGTAAAATTGCCGCACCATGGCCCAATTATCCGCACTTGACACACTGATCGACCTGGCGCAGAAGGATTCCGACGCTGCCGCCAAGCGCCTGGGCGCGGCCAACAAACTGGTCGAGGAAGCAGAACAGAAGCTGGAGATGCTGGTCGGCTACCGCGACGAATATGCACACAAGCTCGATGCGGCCCAGGCGGCCGGCATCACGCCGTTCGCGTACCACAACTTCGTTGCCTTTATTGGCAAGCTGGACAGTGCCTTGAACGGCCAGCGCGACGTATTGAAACATGCCCGGTTCAAGGCCGATACCGAGCGCAAGACCTTGCAGGAAAGCGAACGCAAGCGCTTGTCGTATCGCACGCTGAACGAACGCGCCGCGAGCGAAGCGCTCAAGGTGCAGAACAAGCGCGACCAGAAACAGATGGACGACCACGCCGCGCGTGGCGCCCGCTACAAACAACGCTGAGTGAACCATGACGACGCAGACCACGAATCTTCTGTTCCAGGCCAACGGCGCCAATGCCGCCGCGCCCCGCAGCGCAAGCCCGGACCGGCTGGCCGACAGCGCGCGCGACAATGGCGCTTTCGGCGCCACCCTGTCGCGCGAACTGGCGGCGCGCCAGCAGGTGCCGCAACCGGCCGTGCAGGGGGCGAAACCGGCCCCGCAGCAGCAGTCGAAACCGAACGCCGCCGACAAGAGCGCCAACCGCGAGCCCGTGCGCGAGCAGACCAATAAAGCCAATGCCAGGCCGGCCAGCCGTGAAGGCGAGGCCAAGGCCGCCGACGCCGCGGCCATCGACGGCAAGGAAGACGCCGAGGCCGCGCAAGCGGCCGAAGCCGCCGCCGCGGCCACCACGCCGGTCACCGACATGCTGGCCTTCATGGCCAGCCTGACCAGGCCCGCGGCCGCCGACGCCGCGACCCTGCCGGACGATGCCGCGGCCGCGGGCGACGTGCAACTGAAGGCGCTGGAAAAGGCGCTGGAGAACATGACCAGCGCGGCGGCCGCCACCGGCGACGACGCCGCTGCCAGCGATGGGCCGGGCAAAGGCGTTTCGCTGGCCGCCGGCGTGCAGCGCGCGCCGGTCGATCCGAATGCGGCCCCTGCCAACGCGTTGGCGCAAGGCCAGCATGATGCCGACCAGTTCCAGGCCCAGCTGCGCGAGAGCCAGCAGCAGGCCGTGCCATTGGTCGACGAAGCCCCGGCCCCGCTGGCCCAGCTGCAGGCCCAGGCCGCCAGGATGGCGGATGCGGTCGGCAACCCGGCCGCCGCGCCGGGCGACCGCATCCCGGCCCGGATGGGCAGCCAGGCCTGGGACAACCAGGTCAGCCAGCGCATCGTCTACATGGTCGGCAAGGAGCAGGCCGCCACCCTGACCCTGAACCCGCCCGACCTGGGTCCGGTGCAGATCGTGCTCAACGTGAGCAACGACCAGGCCAGCGTGGCCTTCTCGGCGGAACACATGGAGGTGCGCCAGGCCCTGGAAAACGCCCTCCCGCGCCTGCGCGAGATGATGAGTGAGAGCGGTATTGCCCTGAACAATGCAACGGTCGACGCCGGCGCCCGCCAGCAGCAGGAAAGTGAACGCCGTGCGCAGGGCGGCGGCGGTGCGCAGGGCGATGTGGCCGGCGACGGCCGCGATCTCGAGCCGGCGGTGAACGAAGTGGCGCCGCGCACGCGTACCGTGGCATTGGGCGAGCGTGGGACGGTGGATTTGTTTGCCTGATGCGGTCGTTGGTTGAGCGCGCGTCGGCTGAGCGCACGTCAGCTCGAGCACATCGCCGTCGACACGTCGCTCCCGCCGGCGCGAACCCGAGTCTGCATGCCCAGTGGCGTCGTTCGACCTAGCTGGAGTACTGGGTGACTCGGGTTCCCGCCTTCGCGGGGAGTCGCTCTTGCCCGTGGCAAGAACGACGTGTTTGGCCGGCAAAGAAACCGGGGCTGATGGCGGATGACCAATCTTTTGCATTTAGTCATCGCGCGCCAGCAACAATCAGCGATTTACCGCCCCTTCTCCCCTCTTTTCTAGGCTTGCCCGGATGCATCTATCCGCCACAATGCCATAATACCGAACCCACCAACCAGTACTGAAGACATCCATTGAAAGCGAATCCGAAAATGAAGGCTGATCCGAAAGCGGACGCGGCTGCACCAGCGGCAACGGCCGGCTCGAAGAAAAAGCTCATCATCATGATCCTCGCCGCCGTCCTGGTGCTTGGCGCGGGTGTCGGCGGCGGTTGGTATTTCAGTCAGTCGTCGGCCGCCCATGGCGAAGAGGACGCCCCCGCCAAGGGAACCAAGAAGAAGAAAAAGAAGAATTCGGACGCCAAGCAGGAATACGTGCCGATCGAGTCGTTTACCGTTAACCTGCAGCCAGAAAACGGCGAACAGTATTTGCAGGTACAGTTCACCCTGCAGGTCGCGGGGGCGGACCAGGCGACCCTGGTGAAAGACAATATGGCGATCGTGCGCAACCGCGTGCTGCTCCTGTTGTCGAGCAAAAAGGCATCCGAGATCAATACCGTGGAAGGCAAGCAGCAATTGGCGTCGGAGATCCAGGCGACGATCACCGAGCCTTTCGTGAAAGATGGCGACGAACAGGAAGTGTCGGACGTTTTGTTCACTTCGTTTATCATCCAGTGAGCACCAGTAGATAAGCTAGAAACATGGCCGATAATTTCCTCTCACAGGAAGAAGTCGATGCCCTCTTAAAAGGGGTCAACGGCGATCAGGACGACATTGCGGCGCCTGAAGACACCTCGGGGGTACGCACCTATAACCTGGCGACGCAGGAGCGCATCGTGCGCGGCCGCATGCCGACGCTCGAGATCATCAACGAGCGTTTCGCCAGGTATCTGCGGGTCGGCCTGTTCAACTTCCTGCGCCGCAGCGCCGAGGTCTCGGTCGGCTCGGTGCGGGTCTCGAAGTACAGCGAGTTCATCCGCAACCTGGTGGTCCCGACCAACCTCAACCTGATCCACATGAAGCCGCTGCGCGGCACCGCCCTGATGGTGTTCGACCCGGGCCTCGTCTTTTTGCTCGTCGACAACCTGTTCGGCGGCGACGGGCGCTTCCATACCCGGGTCGAAGGGCGCGATTTCACCCAGACGGAGCAGCGCATCATCATGCGCATCCTCGACATCGTGTTCGAGGCCTATGCCAAGTCGTGGGAGCCGGTCTACCCGGTCGAGTTCGAATACATCCGCTCCGAGATGAACACGCAGTTCGCCAATATCGCGACCCCGAACGAGGTGGTGGTGTCGTGCACTTTCACGGTCGAGCTGGGTTCGGTATCGGGCCAGATCCATTTCTGCATGCCGTATTCGATGATCGAGCCGATCCGCGACGCGCTGACCTCGAGCCTCCAGGGCGAGGCGCTCGAAGTCGACAAGCGCTGGGTACGCCTGATGACGCAGCAGATCCAGGTCGCCGAGGTCGAGCTGGTCGCCATGCTGGGCCACGGCAAGGCGAACTTCGACGAGATCCTGAACATGAAGATCGGCGACGTGATTCCGATCGTGGTGCCGGAGATGCTCGAGGCGACCGTCGACGGCGTGCCGGTGATGGAGTGCACCTACGGCGTGCACAACGGGCAATATGCGCTGAAGGTCGAGAAGCTGCTCGCGAACAGCGACACGTTCGGCAAATAGGCGGCAATGGGCCTTGACCACGCGCCATGCGCCATGCGCGCCGGCTTGAACGATATATTGGCGGGCGCGCTGCGCCGGCTGCAAGCAACAGGAGAACACCATGTCTGACAACCAGGACGACCAGGACCACATCGACGACGACTGGGGCGCGGCGATCGCCGAGCAGGCCGCTGCCGAAGCGGCCGCGCTCGAGCGCCAGCAACAGCAGCAGGCGGCCGCACCGCCCGCGGCGGCGGCCGTATTCAAGGACTTCTCGAACAAGGGCGCGCGCAACGAGACGCCGAACGACATCGACTTCATCCTCGACATCCCGGTGCAGCTCACGGTCGAACTGGGCCGCACCAAGATCGCCATCAAGAACCTGCTGCAACTGGCGCAGGGGTCGGTGGTCGAACTCGATGGCCTGGCCGGCGAACCGATGGACGTGCTGGTCAATGGCTGCCTGATCGCCCAGGGCGAGGTGGTGGTCGTGAATGACAAGTTCGGGATCCGGCTCACTGATATCATCACGCCGTCTGAACGGATCCGCAAACTGAATAAATGAGCCTGCGCCGCGCCCTTGCTCCCGATCGCCCCCCGGCCGCCGAATACGGCGTAGGGCTGGCGGCCACGCCGCCGGCGCGTCGATCCGCAATGGCGCCCGTGTCGTCCCGCTCGATCTCGCGGCCAACCCTGGGATCCATGGCGGGGGCATTGCTGCTAGCGCCAGTGTGTGCGTTCGGCCAGCAGCCGACAGCGCTGGACACCACGACGGCGCCGGCGCCGGCGGCCCACGAAAACGCCGAGACCCTGCGCCGTCCCGGTGAAACCACGACCGGCAGGCCGCCGGCGCCGGCCGTGCCGGCCCCGGCCACCACTCCCGCTGCGACAGTCCCGCCGACGGCCCCTCTGCCCGGCGACGCCGCCAGGGCCGTGGGGCCCACGCCACCGGTCGCCAGCGCGCCCGTGTCGACGACGACCAGCGCACCGCTGGGCGAAGCGCCACGCGTCTCACTGCCCACGTCGGCGCCCGCCCCATCCGGCGCTGGTTTGGGCGCGGCCGGCCTGTTGCAGACCATCCTGGCCCTGATGCTGGTGCTCGGCCTGCTGGCCGGCCTGGCCTGGGTAATGAAGCGCTACGGCCCCAGGATGAGCGGTGGTGGCGCCAACCTGCGGGTGGTCGGCGCGTTGAACCTGGGCGGACGCGAACGCATCATGGTGGTCGAAGTCGGCGACCAGTGGATCGTGGTCGGCGCCGCGCCGGGCCGGGTCAACGCCCTGCACACCATGCCGCGCCAGGAAGGCGCGCTGGCCCCGACCACCAGCCACGGCGGCGCAGCCGGCGGCAACCCGGGCGCCAATTTCTCTGACTGGCTCAAGAAGACGATCGACAAACGCAATGCGAACTAGAACCCTCCTGTTGGCCGGCGCACTGGCCCTGCCGCTGATCGCGGCGGCCCAGCCCGGCATTCCGGCTTTCCAGAGCAGCCCGGCGGCGGGCGGCGGCACCGCCTATTCGCTGCCGGTCCAGACGCTGCTGCTGCTGACGTCGTTGACCTTCCTGCCGGCCGCGCTGCTGATGATGACGGCGTTCACCCGCATCATCATCGTGCTGTCCCTGCTGCGCCAGGCGCTGGGCACGCAGAGCGCCCCGCCGAACCAGGTCATGCTCGGGCTGGCGCTGTTCTTGACCTTCTTCGTGATGGGTCCCACCTTCGACCGCATCTACAGCGAAGCCTACCTGCCGCTGCAGCGCAACGAGATCCAGATGACCGAGGCCATGAACCGCGGCGCGGTGCCGCTCAAGGAATTCATGGTCAAGCAGACGCGCCAGTCCGACCTGGCGCTGTTCGTCAAGATTTCGCGCTCGGAAGCGCTGCAGGGGCCGGAAGACATCCCGCTGCGGGTCCTGATCCCGGCCTTCGTCACCAGCGAACTCAAGACGGCATTCCAGATCGGCTTCGCGATCTTCATCCCGTTCCTGATCATCGACATGGTGGTGGCCTCGGTGCTGATGGCGATGGGCATGATGATGATGTCGCCGGCCGTCATCGCCCTGCCGTTCAAGCTGATGCTGTTCGTGCTGGTCGACGGCTGGCAATTACTGCTCGGCTCGCTTTCGCAGAGCTTCTACTGAGGAGGCTGGCATGACACCCGAAAGCGTGATGACCATGGGCCGCACGGCCATGGAAGTGACCCTGATGATCTCGGCGCCGCTGCTGCTGGTGGCGTTGATCATCGGCCTGATCATCAGCATCTTCCAGGCCGCGACCCAGATCAACGAAGCGACCCTGTCCTTCATCCCGAAACTGGTCGGCGTGTTCGTCGCCCTGGTGGTGGCGGGGCCGTGGATGCTGTCGGTGATGCTCGATTATATGCGGCAGGTGTTTACCGGAATTCCGGGCCTGATCGGGTAGCGTGGGCCTGCCGATCGTTGCTGGACACGTGGACGGCGCAGCCGTCCATCCGACGCTACGAGGCGTGTCGTGCTGACATTGACGTCGGTCGAGATGAACGCCTGGATCGCCGGGCTGCTGTGGCCGCTGGCGCGCATCCTGGGGCTGATCACGTCGGCGCCGCTGTTCGGCAACGCCGGCGTGCCGATGCGCGTCAAGCTCCTGCTCGGCATCCTCCTGGCGCTGGTGATCGCGCCGCTGGTGCCGGCGGTGCCGGCCGCCGATCCCACGTCGTGGGCGGGCCTTCTCATCCTGGTCAAGGAAATGATCATCGGCCTTGCGATGGGCTTCGCCATGCGCATCGTGTTCGCCGCCATCGAGTATGCCGGCGAGGTCGCCAGCCAGACCATGGGCCTGGGCTTCGCCATGTTCTTCGACCCCAGCACGCGCGGCCGCTCGTCGGCCATCAGCCAGTTCATGGCCCTGGTCGCGACCATGGTCTTCCTGGCCGTCAACGGCCACCTGGTGCTGCTCGAGGTGCTGGCCGAAAGCTTCATCACCATGCCGATCACCGAAACGCCGTTCTCCTCGAACGCGGCGCTGGAACTGGTGCGCTGGGGGGGGCGCATCTTCTCGGCCGGGCTCCAGCTGGCGATGCCGATCATCGCCGCGCTCCTGATCACGCAGGTCGCCCTGGGCATCCTGACCCGCGCCGCGCCGCAGCTGAACATCTTCGGTATCGGCTTTCCGATCACGCTGGGCGTCGGCTTCCTGACCCTGAGCCTGGTCCTGCCCTACCTCGGCGCGCCGATCGTCAACCTGTTCAACCACGGCATCGAAACCAGCCGTTCGCTGCCGCGGGCCGGCAATCCGCAGCCGGGCGCGCCAGGCGCGCCGCCGGCGCAGGCGGCGCCCGTGGCGCCGGCGCCGGGTTAGCGCGGCTGGTAGCGCATCGCGACGTCGCAACGTGCGTAGCGCGCGCCGTACTCCGCCATGATCGCGGCGTCGTGCTGGAAACCCAGTTTTTCGTACAGGTGATCCCGGCGGCGCACTTGGCATTGCTGAGCAGGTAGAGCGGCTCGGCGCCCAGGGACATCGCCCGTTCGATGACGGCGCGCAGCAGGAATTCGCCCGCCTTGAGGCCGCGCGCGCTTTCGCGCACGCCCATCTTGGTCAGCTCGACGCTGCGTTCGCCCGTTTTCTGCAGCGCGCAGGTTCCGACGATGCCCAAGCCGCGCGCTGCGACGAACAGGATCACGCCGCCCTGGTCGACAATCCTGGCACGCGGGTTTTCCAGCACCTCCCGGTCGGTCGCCTCGAGCCGGAACATGGCGTTGATCCACTCGGCGTTGATGTCATGGAAGTGGCTGGCCAGCTCGTCGCTGAACTCATGGATCGTGAGGATCCGGGGCGTCGACCGGGCCGCCAGCACGTCGATCGGGTTCTCGGCCAGCGCCGCTTCGATGGCGGCGATCTGCGCCATGAATGCTCCCGGCTCACCGCCGAACAAGGCGTTCACCGCCTCACCGACCTGCGGTCAGACATACAGCTTGGCGCGCGCCAGCACGGCGCTTCCTTGCGTGGTCAGCGAAATGGTGCGCTGGCGTGCGTCGCCCCCCTGGCTCTGCTGCGATTCGACCAGGCCGAGGTCGACCAACTGCCCGATGCCACGCGTAATGCCAGGCTGGCTGACGCCCACGGCCTGCACCAGCTGACTGACGGTCAGCGCCTGGCCATCGAGCGCAGCCAGGAGAGGCATGTGGGCTGGCTGCACCGGCAAGCCGGCATCCGATGCGACCCTGGCCGCGCCGGCCTGCATCCGCTCTCCCAGGCGCTTGAGGCGGCTGCCCAGGAAGGTCGGCCCCAACGCTTGCAATAAATCCGGCATCGGCAGTCTCCATGACGCGATATATAACAATGTATATACTCGGATTGGCGTCGTCAACGCGGGACCTTGCAAAGGCCCGCCTCAGCCTGCCAGCGCCGGATACGTGAATGCGAGGAAGTGCACCGCGTTAAGCATAAAGTGCGTCAGGATCGCACCTTCTATCCGCTTCGACAGCAGGTAGGCCGCCGCGTAGTGCAGGCCAGCGATCGTGGCCAGCAGCGCCAGCAGCACGCCGCCGCCCAGGTGCGCCAGGCCGAACAGGATGGACGTGACCAGCGCGGCGACGACCGCCCCACCCCGCCAGCCGCGCATGGCGCCGGCCATCTTCCCGAGCAGGAAGCCGCGGAAGAACGCCTCTTCGGCCACGCAGGTGATGAGAAGGTTGGAGGCGAGGAACCAGGCCGAATAGGATGTCCACTTCAGGTCGGGCCGTATCTGGCCCAGCAGCCAGCCCAGGCCCAGCACGACGACCAGTGTGGACATGACGACTGGTGCAATGCGGCGCAGCATCGCCAGCCACTCATCGAGCGCACCCATCCGCCGGCAAAACACGCCCAGCAGGACAATGCCGACCACCGCTTTGTCGAAGTTGGCCCATAGCGGGAACGGCGCGCCATCGCTGGAGAAACGGATGCCGTCGGCCAGCATCGGATTGTGGAAACCCGGCGCCTTGTGCAGGGCCAGCGCCAGCGCGGCAACCGCGGTCAGTACCAGCAGCAGCGCACGCGCATGCTTGTTGCGCGCTTGGCGCGCGCCCCACGCGAGCGCCGCGAAGACGGCGATCGCCACTGGCGCGCGCCAGTCGAGGATGCCGCCCGCCAGGCCGGCCGCGACGGCCAGCACCAGACTGGTGCACCAGGGCCACGCACGGTTGCCATGAATGGCCGGCAAGGGTATCCACAACAGGACGATGGTCACGGCCAGCAGGCCGAAAGTAAGCAAGATGTGCGGGGCAATTGTCATGCGCAAAATTATATTCGCGACACAATTGCATAGCAGCATCCCGTTCGGTAGAGGAATTGACAGAAGTCAAAGTCCAAACAAATTACGCCGCAATGCTACTTAGCCAACAAACAAAACCGTATGGTAGGGGTAGCCTGAAAATCCCAGGGCGTAGCAGCGCCTCAACCCGCCAAGCCACGCGTTGGCTGCTATCGACAATGAAAACATCAAAACCTTTAAAGATTGCCGGTTGGATCCTGCTCGGAATTACGGTCGTAGTGATCCTGTTCTTCCTGCTGTTTGACTGGAATATGTTGCGGCCCTATATCAACCGCAAGGTATCCGAGACCACCGGACGCGAGTTCGCCATCCGCGGCGACCTGGACGTGAAATTCCAGCGTGGCCTGGAGAGCGAAACCGGCTGGCGGCGCTATGTGCCCCGTCCTTATGTCAGCGCCAACGACGTCACCATGAGCAACCCGACCTGGAGCACCGTCGGCCCGCGGATGGCCGCCGCCCAGCGCGTCGAGGTGGGCCTGCATGTGTTGCCGCTGCTGCGCAAAAACGTCGTCATCACCGACCTGCGCCTGGCCGGGCCCGACATCGCCGTCGAGCGGCGCGCCGATGCCCGCAATTCCTGGACCTTCAAGGACAACGGCCCCTCGCAATGGGATGTCGACATCCAGCGCCTCTCGTTCAACAGCGGCAAGCTGCGCTACCTGGACGAGCCGCTGCGCCTGGACCTGCGCGCCGATGCGCGCACGATCGACGGCCAGCAAAGCGCGCCGGCCGCCGGCGTGCCGCCGTATGGCCTGGCCTTCACCCTGGCCGGCACCTATAACAAGGCAAAGATCACCGGCGGCGGCAAGGCCGGCGCGGTACTGTCGCTCACCGGCGACGATATCACCTTCCCGATCGAAGCCGACGCCAGCGCCGGACAGAACAAGCTCGGGCTGCGCGGCGTGGTGCGCGATCCACGCTCCCCATCCGGCTTCGCCCTCAAGATGGAACTGGCCGGCGCCAGCATGGCCGACCTGTACGGCCTGACCGGCGTGCTGCTGCCCGAAACGCCGCCCTACTCCACCCGTGGCGACCTGCTGGGCAAGCGCGATGGCGACTTCTGGACCTTCACCTACAAGGACTTCACCGGCAAGGTGGGCGCCAGCGACATCGCCGGCACCCTGTCCTATGCCCAGCGCGAAAAGCGCCCGTTCCTGAGCGGCGCCCTGACCTCGCAGCAGCTGCGCCTGGCCGACCTGGGCCCGACCATCGGCGCCGACACCGGCGCCGGCACCAAGGCCGCCGGGCGCGTGAAGGCGCCGCCGCCCGGCAAGGCCTTGCCGGCGGAAGGATTCAATACCGAGAAATGGGGGGCGCTGGACGCCGACGTGAAATTCTCCGGCAAGCGCATCGTGCGGACCAACGACATTCCGCTGCGCGACATCGAGACCACGATCCGCATGAAGGACAAGGTGCTCACGCTCACGCCGCTGAGCTTCGGCATGGCGGGCGGGCGCATCACCTCGAATATCCGGCTCGACGGCAGCACCAAGACGCTCGACGCCTCGGCCCGCCTGGCGGCGCGCGGGCTCAAGATCCGCGAACTGTTCCCCAAGCTGCAGTCGATGCAGGCCAGCTTCGGCGAAGTCAATGGCGACGGCGTCCTGGCCGGCAAGGGCAATACGGTGGCCGCCATGCTGGGCACCTCGCAGGGCGAGATCAATGCCGTGGTCACCGAGGGCACGGTCAGCCAGTTCATCCTCGAGCTGGCCGGCCTGAACGTGGCCAACGCCGTCTACGCGAAGATCTTCGGCGACAAGCAGACCATGCTCAATTGCGTGGCGGCGCAGACGACCGTGCGCAACGGCCGCGCCAATATCGACCGCTTCGTGCTCGACAGCGAGGATGCGGTGGTGAATGTCTCGGGCTATGTCGACCTGGCCAAGGAAAGCCTGGACGTGGACGTGCGGCCGAAATCGAAGGGGGCGCGCATCCTGACCCTGCGCACGCCGCTGTATGCGCGCGGCACCTTCACCGATCCGAAGGTCGGACCGCATGCGGGTCCGCTGGCGCTCAAGGCCGGCGCCGCGGTGGCGCTGGCGGCGGTCACGCCGCTGGCCGCCCTGCTGCCGCTGGTGAACGTCGACAAGGCGCCGGACACGAATTGCGGCGCCGAGATCGCCGCCGCGACCAAGCCGCCGAAGGTGAACGCGAAGACGCCGCCGAAGCCGGTCAAATAAGCCGTTATCTTGAACAGCCCGGGCATGGTTGAGCACCTGCCCGGGCTTTTTCACAATGAGGCCGCGCGTGTGTACCGTGTGTACCGTGTGTACCGTGTGTACCGTCTGGATTGTGGATCGGAATGGCCGGGGCGTCCGTGTGAACGCCAGTGGGGTGGACGGCTCTGCCGTCCACGCGTTCAACTCACCGATGCAATGTGGCTGTGCATGCCCAGGCTGAACGCGTGGGCGGGATACCCGCCCACCCCACGGTACCGGCTAGCTGAACGCCATCACGCGCGCCGGCAATCACCTCACAGTAGTGGCTAAGTGAACTCCATTTGAACGCCAGTGGGGTGGACGGCTCTGCCGTCCACGCGTTCAACTCACCGATGCAATGTGGCTGAGCATGCCCGGGCTGAACGCGTGGGCGGGATACCCGCCCACCCCATGGTACCGGCTAACTGAACGCCATCACAGTGGGGTGGACGGCTCTGCCGTCCACGCGTTCAACTCACCGATGCAATGTGGCTGTGCATGCCTGGGCTGAACGCGTGGGCGGGATACCCGCCCACCCCACGGTGCCGGCTAACTGAACGCCATCACAGTGGCGTGGACGGCTCTGCCGTCCACGCGTTCAACTCACCGATGCAATGTGGCTGTGCATGCCTGGGCTGAACGCGTGGGCGGGATACCCGCCCACCCTACGGTACCGGCTAGCTGAACGCCATCACGCGCGCCGGCAATCACCTCACAGTAGTGGCTAAGTGAACTCCATTTGAACGCCAGTGGCGTGGACGGCTCTGCCGTCCACGCGTTCAACTCACCGATGCAATGTGGCTGAGCATGCCCGGGCTCAACGCGTGGGCGGGATACCCGCCCACCCCACGGTACCGGCTAACTGAACGCCATCTCGTGCGCCGGCAATTACCTCACAGTAGTGGCTAACTGGACCCCATTTGAACGCCAGTGGGGTGGACGGCTCTGCCGTCCACGCGTTCAACTCACCGATGCGATGTGGCTGTGCATGCCTGGGCTGAACGCGTGGGCGGGATACCCGCCCACCCCACGGTGGCAATTACAACACGTTGAACAGCGACAGCCCCGACATGGTCTTGAACGACATCTGCGCCGCCTGCAGCGTCATCTGCTGCTGCGAAAAGTCCGAGATCGCCTTGACCATGTCCAATCCCTGCAGGTCATCGAGCGTGGTGGCGTGCTGGATCATCAGGTCGTCGCCGGCGCTGTCCAGGTAGTCAAGCTCCTTCATGTGCGCGCCGACCGAGGCCTGCACGGTCAGCACGTTGTCGTGCGCCGATTTCAGGTTGTCCATCGCGGTGTTGAGCTGGTTGCTCAGCGCGGCCTTGCCCGCCGGGGTGTCGGCCGGCGCGCGCAGTGCCGAGATCAGGTCGGTCACCGTGGTGAACACCGACTGCTTCTCGCTCGGGGCGACGGTGAAGGTGTCGCCGTCGGCCGGTTCGCCCTTGATATCGAACGCCATGCCGCCGAACGAGATCTGCGTACCCTCCTTGTAAGGCTGGTCGGTGCTCACCACGGTCGGCGGCACGGTGCTGGTATCGTTGACGCCATAGGTCGCGACTGCCGGCACGCTGTCCGATACCGTGAAGCTCACCTCATACTTGGCGCCCGTCAGCGCCGCACGGTTGACGACCGAGCCGCTCGAGATCACGCCGGTGCCCTGGTTGGTACCGGCGGCCTGGGTCTGGAATACGCCGTTCCCGGTCGGATTCGCCTCGAACACGGCGCTGCCCGATGCCGACAGCGGCATCTTGCGCGATTCGCCCACCTGCAACTGGCGCACGCCCTGGTCGCCCTGGTAGCGGGCGCCCTCGGGGGTCCGCGCGAACGGCTCGGTGGTCGTCATATAGCCCGAGAACAGGTAGCCGCCCGCGCCGTCGGTGGTATTGGCCACCCCCAGCAGGTCGGCCAGGCGGCCTTCGAGTTCGACCGCCAGCGCCTCGCGGTCGCTGGGCAGCATCGCGCTGCTACCAGCCTGCACCGTTCGCTGCTGCATGTCGAGCAGCAGGTTGCTGGCGTTGTTCAGCGACGACTCCACCTGCGACAGCGACGACTTGGCGCTGCCGCGGTTGGTGCCGAACTGGGCCGCCATATCGAGCGCCTGGCTCACCTCGAGCGCGCGCGCCGAAGCCACCGGGTCGTCGGACGGCGTCAGCACGCGGCGGTTGGTCGACAACTGCATCTGGGTGCGCGCGAGCGCGCTTTGCAGGTTGTTGAGCTGGTTGGTCGTGGTGTTGTAGAAGTTCTGGGTGCTGAGTCGCATGGATTACTTTCGCAAAAGCCTGGCGTTAGCGGCTGATCGACAGCAGGGTGTCGAAGATCGTGTTTGCAATCTGCATGACCTTGCTGGCCGCCTGGTAGGCCTGCTGGTACTTGATCAAATTGGTGGCTTCCTCATCCAGGTTGACGCCGGCCACGTCGGCGTGCGCACCCTGCGCCTGCGCCAGCAAGGCATTGCCGGCCTGGGCATTGATCTGCACTTCGCGCGTCTTGTTGCCGACCTGGCTCACCATCTGCGCGTACGACGACTGCAGCGTGGCGGAACCGTTCTTGAAGATGTTCTTGGTCTGCAGCTCGCCGAGCGCCGCGATATTGCGGGTATCGCCCACGCCGCTGGTGTTGGAAGCGATCTCGAACTTGTCGCCATTGCCGGGCGCGCCGGTCAGGGTCACGCTGATGCCGCTGAACTTGTAGGTCGAGCCGTTCTCGAACTGGACGGCGTTCGCCGCCACGTCGCGCCACTCGCCGCTGCTATTGGTCACCCTCACCGTGGCGCCCGCCGGAAAGCCGCCCAGGGCGCCGGTCTCCTTGTCGAACACGAGGGTCACCGGCAATGCGGGCGACGCATTCAGGAAACCGCCGTCGACCTTGCTGTCGACGATCTTGCCGGTGCCGGTATTGGCCAGCGGCGTGGTGGTGACGATCGGCGCGGCCGCCGCGATTTGCGACACGTCGTTGGCAAGCACCTTGAAGTCGGCGGCGCCGTTGATGGTCGGGCGCACCAGGAAGGAGTCGCCGGTGCGCGTGTTGTTGGAGAAGGTGAACTCCACGCCGTCCAGGTTCAGGGTCGCGCTGCCGTCCGCGGCGACCGGCACCGGGGTGCGCTGGTTGTCGGTCAGGCGGGTCACCTGGTACTGGGTGCCGTCGAACCTGACCTCGTAGTCGCTGTCCATCAGCTGGCCGGGATTGGTGACCCGCGCTTTCAGCTCGGCCGCCGGATTGTCCTCGGTGCCCTTGGCGTTGTTGGCGCTGGCGCCGACATAGGCCGGCGCCTCGTTGAAGAAAGCCTTGCCCGGTTTGCCGTTCTGGTCCAGGCCCAGCTCGTGCTGGCGGTTGAACTCGAAGGCCATGCCGATCGCGATCTTGCCCAGGGCGCTCTGGGCGACGTCGAGCGACCCCGAACGGAACTCCAGTACACCGCCGAGCTTGCCGCCACCCAGGGAAGTGTCGGACAGGATGGACACCTTCGAACCCACCTGATAGCCGACTTCCAGCCGGTTCTGGTCGGTCGGCGACGTCACGGTCGCCAGCTGGAACGACTCCTGGCCAACGACCAGGGGCTGGCCGTTACCGATCGATACCGTCAGGCTGTCGTTATCGCCCGGCATGACATTGGCCTTGACGTACTTGTTCAGTTCGAGCACCAGCTGGTCGCGCTGGTCCAGCAGGTCGTTCGGCGGACGCTGCGGGGTCGACGCATAGTTGCTGATCTGCTCGTTGAGCTTGGCGATCTGCTTGGCGTAGGTATTGATGGCGGTAACGCTGGTCTGGATCTCGGAATTGACGCCGCTGCGGATCTCGCCCATGCGCGCATCCAGGTCTTGCAGGCGGGTTGCCAGCGACTCGGCGCTCGACAGCATGGCCTGGCGCGACGGCACCGAGGCGCGATTCGCCGCCATGTCCTGCACGCCCTTGAAGAAACCCTGCATCGCCGGCGACAGGCCCGACGTGGTGTCCGCCAGCAGGTTGTCGATCTGCTTGATCTGGGAAAAATACGACTCCAGGCCGCTGGTGCTGGCCTGGGCGTTGCGCACCTGGGTGCCCAGGAAATCATCGCTGTAGCGCTTGATCTGCGCGATCTGCGTGCCGGTCCCCATGAAACCCACGCTCGTGTCGAGCGCGGCCGTCGTGGCCTGCACCACGACCTGGCGGCTATAGCCGGTCACATTGGCATTGGTGATGTTGTGGCCGGTCGTGGACAGGGCGGCCTGGGCCGCATAAAGGCCTGTCTTGCCAATGGCGAGTAGGTTACCGGACATGATTTTTCTCTCTTAACTATGCCATTTACGACAAATTTTGGGAAAACTTGACGAATAAGTCTTCAGGACGCTCATGCCAGGGACTGCTTGATCAGACGGGTCAGCTTGGCCGCGTAGTTCGGATCGGTCGCATAGCCGGCGCGCTGCAAGCCCTTGGCGAACGATTCGGCGTCGCCGCCATTGGCGATGACTTTTTCGTAACGCGGATTGTTGGCGATCAGTTTTGCGTAGTCGCGGAACGAATCGGCGGGCGTGTCGTAGGCGCGGAATTTCTCCACGCGCGTTTGCGGCTTGCCGTTCACGTACTCGGTGGTCACGGCGGTGGCGACCTTGCCCTTCCAGCTGGCCCCGGCCTTGATGCCGAACAGGTTGTTGCTGCTGGTGCCGTCGGCGTTCTTGATCATGCGCTTGCCCCAGCCGGTCTCGAGCGCGGCCTGCCCCAGCATGAACTTGGCCGGCACGCCGGTGGTCTGCTCGGCCGCGTGGGCGTGTTCGTGCAGCTTTTCCTGGAAGGCGCGCACGTGCGGCGCCTGGGTGCGGCCGTTCTCGAGCGTGGCCGGCAGCGGCGGCGCCTTGCCGGTCGCCTCCTGGCCGGCCATGGCGGCGTTCTTGTACATCGCGGCGGCGTTCATCGCCGTCGGCAGGCCCTTCATGCCGGCCGCGCCCGGCGCCGCGCTGGAACCTGCGCCGTCGGCGCCGATCGCCAGCGCCTGCTGGCCCATTTGCTGCGAGTTCAGCTGTCGCACCAGCGCATCGGCCAGGCCGACGCCGCGCTTGGCCAGGTTCTGGCTGGTCTGCTGGTCGAGCATGGTGGTGAAGGTCTTGGTCTGCTGGTTGTCCATCAGCCCTTCCTGCGGCGTCGCGTCGCGCATGCTCTTCATCATCATATTGATGAACATCGCCTCGAACTGGGTCGCCGCTTCCTTGAGGGCGGCCGGCGAGCCATCCTTCGCGCTCTGCCGCAAGCCGTTGAGGCTATTGGTGTCGAGCGCGAGCTTGGCGGTCTGGTCGGCGGACATTTTCGAGGTGATCATGGCGCGATAAGCAATCAGATGATTTCGAGTTCGGCGCGCAGCGAACCGGCGGCCTTCAGCGCCTGCAGGATGGCCAGCAGGTCTTGCGGGGTGGCGCCGATCGAGTTCATCGCCTTCACCACCTCGGCCAGCGATGCGCCGCCCTTCACGTTGAGCACCTGGCCCGGTTCCTTCTTGATCTCGACGCTCGGGTTCTGGGTGACGACGGTCGCGCCCAGGGTGCCCGGGTTCGGCTGGCTCACCTGCGTGTCGCTGCCGATCGTGATCGACAGGTTGCCGTGCGAGATCGCGCAGTCGTCCAGCATCACGGCCTGGTTCATCACCACCGAGCCGGTGCGGGCGTTCATGATCACCTTGGCCGAGGCCAGCGGCTGCCTGACGTCGATCTGTTCCAGCTGGCCCAGGAAGGCCACTCGCTGGTCGCTCGACGAGGGGGTGCGCACGCGCACCACGCGGCCGTCCAGGGCGGTCGCCACGCCAGGACCGAACTGGTCGTTGACTGCCTCCACGACGCGCGCGGCGGTGGCGAAGTCGGTCTCTTTCAGCTCCAGGCGGATCTGGTTGTTCTCGCCCAGGTTCGAGGCGACCGCGCGCTCGACGGTCGCGCCGCCCGAAATGCGGCCCACCGACAGGTGGTTGACCTGCACTTGCGCGCCGCCGCCCGGGGCTTGCGCACCGACGCCGCCGACCACCAGGTTACCCTGGGCCATCGCGTACACCTGGCCGTCGGCGCCATGCAGCGGCGCCATCAGCAGCGTGCCGCCGCGCAGGCTCTTGGCGTTACCGATCGACGACACGGTGATGTCCAGGGTCTGGCCCGGCTGGGCGAACGCCGGCAGCGAGGTGGTGACCATCACCGCCGCCACGTTCTTCAGTTGCAGCTGGACGCCCGGCGGCAGGTTGACGCCCTTCTGCTGCAGCATCGCCTTGATCGACTGCACGGTGAACGGGGTCTGCGTGGTCTGGTCGCCCGTACCGTCCAGGCCCACGACGATGCCGTAGCCGGACAACTGGTTCTGGCGCACGCCGGCGATGGTCGCCAGGTCCTTCAGGCGCTCGGCCTGGGCCATCGGAGCCACGGTCAAGCCCGCGCCGGCAAAGGCGGCGGCCAGCAGCATGAAGGAGGTGATTTTACGCATGGAATTCTCTAGCAATCAGAACGGCAGCATCGACAGGAAGAAACGCGACAGCATCGAGGTCACCTCGGCGCGGTCGAGACGGCTGTTGGTGCGGTATTCGACCCGCGCATCGGCGATCAGCGCCGACGAGACCGTGTTGCCGGCCTGGATGGTGTCCGGGCTGACCATGCCCGAGAAGCGGATGAATTCGGTGCCCTTGTTCATCGCGACCTGCTTTTCGCCCGCCACGATCAGGTTGCCGTTCGGCAGCACTTCGGTGACGGTCACGCCGATGGTGCCGGTGAAGTTGTTCGAGGCACTCTGGTTGTCGCCATCGGCAAACTTGGTGCCCGACTCGAGATCGACGCCCGCGCCGATGGTGCCGGCCAGCAGGCCGGGTGCCTTGAAGCTGGCGCTGCCGGTCTTGTTGCCCGAGCTGGCGCCGGCCTTGGTGGCCGAGGTGCGCTCGCTGATATTGACGGTCAAGAGGTCCCCGATATGGCGTGCACGGCGGTCTTCGAACATCGGGCGGTAGCTGTTGACGTTGAAGATGGCGCCGTTGGTGGCCGGCGCGGTCTCGACCAGCATCGGGCGGGCGCTGGTCGGGCCCTGCACGATGGTGGTCGGGGCGGTGTTGCAACCGGCGAGCAGCACCACCGCTGCCAGGAAGGACAAGGACAGAGTTTTCATGAGGACTGGATTAGAGCTGCGACAGTTTCTGGAGCATCTGGTCGGACGTCGTGATGGCCTTGCTGTTGATCTCGTAGGCGCGCTGGGTCTGGATCATGGCGACCATTTCTTCGACCACATTGACGTTCGACGATTCGACGTAACCCTGCATCAGGTTGCCAGCGCCATTGGTGCCGGGCACGTTCAGGTTCGGCGCGCCGGAAGCGGTGGTTTCCATGTACAGGTTCTCGCCGCGCGACTCGAGGCCGGCGGGATTGATGAAGGTCGCCAGTTGCAGGGCGCCGATCTGGGTCATCCCGGTCTCGCCGGCGATCTTGACCGACACGGTGCCGTCGCGGCCGACGCTGATCGACTCGGCGTTCACCGGCACGGTGATGGCCGGCTGGACCACGAAGCCGCTCGACGTGACGAGCTGGCCGTTCTGGTCTTTCTGGAAGGAGCCGTCGCGGGTATAGGCCTGGGTGCCGTCCGGCATCATGACCGGGAAGTAGCCGGGACCGTTGACCATGACGTCCTTGTCATTGCCGGTCAGCTGGGGGTTGCCCTGGGTGTGGATGCGCTCGGTGGCGACGGTGCGCACGCCGGTACCGATCTGCAGGCCGGATGGCAGGTTGGTCTGTTGCGACGACTGGGCGCCGGGCTGGCGCACGTTCTGGTACAGCAGGTCCTCGAACACGGCGCGCGACTTCTTGAAGCCGTTGGTGCTGACGTTGGCGAGGTTGTTCGAGATGACGTCCAGGTTGGTCTGCTGGGCTTCCAGACCGGTCTTGGCGATGTACAGCGAACGAATCATGGCATTCTCCTATTGGTGGCAGGCGAACACCGCCACGCACCATAGAATTATGCCGGGGCAACTATCAATTCAAAGCGAGGATCTGGGTCGCTTTTGCGGCGTTATTCTCGGCGTTCTTCAGCAAGCTCATTTGCATGTCGAACGACCTTGCCAGGGAGATCATGTCGACCATGCAATCGACCGGATTGACGTTGCTGCCCTCGAGCGCGCCGCCGGCCACCCGTACATTGGGGTCGGGCTGGGCGGTGCCGCCGTCCTTCAGGCGGAACAGGCCGTCGTCGCCGCGCACCAGGTCGGCGTCTGGCGGATTGACCAGCTTCAGGCGGCCCAGCACGGCCGGGGCGGCCGGCGAATCCACGTTGGAGATGGTCGAGATGGTGCCGTCGCCGCCGACCGTCACGGTGGCGTCGGGCGGGAGCGTGATCGGACCGCCCTCGCCGGCGATGGTCTGGCCCGACGCGGTCTGCAGCACGCCGTTCGGGCTCATCTGCAGCGAACCGTTGCGGGTGTACGCCTCGGATCCATCCGGCATCTGCACCGCCAGCCAGCCCTGCCCTTTCACCGCCACGTCCAGGTCGCGGCCCGTCACCTGCAGCGCGCCCGACGAAAAGTCGTTGCCGGCGGTCGCGTCGACCACGAAGGCGCGGGTCGCCAGGCCAGGGCCCTGCACCGGCGCTGCGCGAAATACGTCCATCTGGGCCCGGAAGCCCGTGGTACTGACGTTGGCCAGGTTGTTCGAGGTCGTGGCCTGCTGCTCGAGGATGTGCTTGGCGCCGGAGGCGGCGGTGTAGATCAGGCGGTCCATGGTGTGGTCCTTATCGTGCAACGCTGACGTCGCGGGTATTCATCGCTGACCTCGACCCGCATCCCCGCGACGGCGGGGATCCGGGGTGGGTCATGCAGTATCGGGATTAACGCAGGTTCACCAGCGTCTGCAACACCGAATCCTGCGTCTTGATGGTCTGCGCATTGGCCTGGTAGACGCGCTGCGCGGTGATCATGTTGACCAGCTCCGCGGTCAGGTCGACGCTCGAGGACTCGGTCGCGCCCGATTGCAGTACGCCCAGGCCGCTGGTACCTGCGGTGCCGATCAGCGGCAGGCCCGAATTGGCCGATTCGGCCCAGGCGTTATTGCCCAATGGCTCCAGCCCGTTCGGATTCACGAAATTGGCCAGCACGACCTGTCCCAGGGCCTTGGTCTGGCCATTGCTGTACTGGCCGATGATGGTGCCGTCGGCGCCGGTGGTGAAGCGCTGCAGCGCGCCAGGCTTGTAGCCGTCCTGCTCGAGCCGTTTCTCGCTGGTGGCGGTGCCGTACTGGGTGGTGCCGGCAAAGTTGATCTGGACCGGAAGGATCGGTTCGGCGCCGGTCAAGGGCACGACCGGGATCTTGATGTCGAATTTGCCGCCATCCGTGCTCGTGGCCAGGTTCAGTGCGCCGCTGGTGTCGAATTTCAGGGTGCCGAAGGACTTGGGCTCCATCTTGAGCGCCTTGGCGATGGCGGCATCGATCTGCAGCGGGGTGGCGCCCGGTATCTGGGCGGCGGCGGCGGCGGTGGCCCGGACTTCGGCCAGGTTCTCGGTGCTGGCCCGGTCGCCGGCCTTGGTCGCCACCGCGTTGGCGGCGGCGGTGGCATAGGCGCCCGCCGCGATGGTCACGTTGTCCGGCACTTGCGGCACCACCGCGCTGGCGGCCGTCCAGGCGGCGCGCGCGGTGACGGCGGCCGGGTCGTCCTGCGACGCGCCGACCGCGTCCAGTGCGCCGATCTCGGTGCCGTCCTTGGCGATGTAGACGTTCCAGACGCCGGACTCGGACGGCGACTTGACGTAATAGGTCGACAGGGTGTGCGGATTGCCGAGCGTGTCGTACACGCTCATGGGCACCTGCTTGTTATAGGTGCGCGGATCGGCCGGATCGAATTCGGGAACGGTCGGCGGCTGGCTGCGCGAATCGAGCTGCAGTTCGATCTCGACCTTCGACGTCACTTTCGGCGGCTGGTCGGCGGTGTCGATCTGCAGCGGCACCGGCGACCCGGCCGACAGCTGACCGTTCGCGCCCAGGCCGTAGCCGGTCAGCTTGGCCCCCTGGGCGTTGACGATGAAGCCCTGCTTGTCGAGCGAAAACTGGCCATTGCGGGAATACTGGGTCACGCCGCCCTGCTCCATGCGGAAGAATCCGGAACCGTTGATGGCGATGTCGAGCGGATTGCCCGAGGCTTCGATATTGCCCTGGTTGAACTGCTGGGCGATGGCCGCGACCTTCACGCCGATGCCGGGCGTGATGCCGCCGGCGCCGTTGAGCGCATTGGCATAGACGTCGGCGAACTGCGCGGTCGAGCCCTTGAAGCCGACGGTGCTGGCGTTGGCGATGTTGTTGCCGATGACATCAAGCGATTTGGCGGCGCCGTTCAAGCCGCTCAGGCCTTGTTGGAAAGACATGGTGATGCTCCTGATGAGATAAAAAGGTAAGCGGCTCGGCTTACATGACTTGCTTGATGTCGGCCAGGGTCACGGCCCCTTTGCCGGGCAGGTTGAGCTTGACGCCATCCTTGCCACCGGTGGTGACGCTGGCGACGCTGTCGAAGGCCAGCGCCTTTGCGTCCTTGAGCGGTTCGCCGCCGCGCGAGGCGACCACGCGGAACGAATACGCGCCGTCCGGCAGCACGACCGGCTTGCCGTTGGCGTCGAGCTTGTTCGGGTCGGGCACGCCGTCCCAGGCGATCGGGATGATCCCCGCTTCCTGTGCGCCCAGTTCCATCGAGGCCACGTCCTTGCCGGTCTTGGCGTCGACGATGACGACCTGCACCTTGTCGGCCGGGGTTTCCAGCTCCACGCCCAGGATCGCCTGGCTCTTGTGCAGGAGGATGCCGTCGCCCTCGACCAGCACGCCGGCGCCGATCAGCTGGGTCGCCTGCAGCGACTCGGTCGACTGGTAGCTGGCCTTGAGCGATTCCAGGGTCGTGTTGAGCTTGTTCACGCCGGTCACGGTCTGCAGCTGGGCCAGCTGGCTGGTCATCTGCGCGTTGTCCATCGGATTCAAGGGATCCTGGTTCTGCAGCTGGGTCACGAGCAGGGTCATGAACTTGTCGGTATCGGCCTGGACGCTATCGGTCGCGGCCTTCGCCTTGGCGTTCATCGCCGTTTGCAGGTCGGAAATATTCGCGGCAGGGTTCTGGGTGCTGATCGGGCTGGTCATGGTAGGTAGGAGGCTTATTGGCCGATGGTCAGGGTCTTGAGCAGCATGGTCTTGGCTGCGTTCATGGTCTCGACATTGGTCTGGTAGGAGCGCGAGGCCGACAGCATGTTCACCATCTCGTCGACCACGTTCACGTTGGGCATCGACACATAGCCCTTGTCGTCGGCCATCGGATGCTTGGGATCGTAGACCTGCTTGAGCGGCGACGGGTCTTCGACCACTTCGCGCACCCGCACGCCGGTGGCGCCCGAGGCGGTCGGCACCGACTCGAACACGACCGCCTTGGCGCGGTAGGCTTCGCCGGTCGGCGAAGTGGCGCTGTCGGCATTGGCCAGGTTGCTGGCGGTGGTGTTCAGGCGCTGGGCCTGGGCGCTCATCGCCGAGCCCGACACATTGAAGATATTGAATAGCGACATAGGGAATCAGTCCTGTTACTGGCCCTGCAGGGCCGACATCAGGCCCTTGAGCTGGCTGTTGATCATCATGATCCCGGCTTCGTAGCGCAAGGCGTTGTCGGCGAACTGGTTGCGCTCGACGTCCATGTCGACCGTATTGCCGTCGACGCTGCCCTGCACCACCCCGCGGTACTGCACCGGGGTGCCGTTGGCCAGGGTGTCGCCGGTAGCGGCGCCGCGCCCCATGTGATTGTTATTGGTGGTGTTCATGGCGCCGCCATTCTTGCCGCCCGCCATCGCGTTCTGCAGGGCGCTGGCGAAGTCGATATCGCGCGCCTTGTAGTTGGGCGTGTCGGCGTTGGCGATATTCGACGCCAGCAGTTCCTGGCGCTGCGAGCGCAGGGACAGTGCGGTTTCATTGAAACGCAGGTAGTTGTCGAGATTGCCGATCATGCTGCCTCCGGGGTGGGCTTGTTGGGACAGAAGCGATGATACGGACCAGGTGTGCAAGCCAATCGACGGATAAGGAGGTAAAAGTCCCCCGCTATTCAATGTTTCACCATGGAATCATTCGACCTAAGATGGCAGCATTCCCGAATCCTTCCCACTGGAATTCCATGAAACAGCAACTCGTCGCTTTTTCGCTGCTTGCCTTATTCGTCGGCGGCGCGCAGGCGCAGCAGGCCCCAGCCGGCGCCGGCCGCCAGAAGCCCGAGGCCGTGCGCTCTGTCGCCGAGCAATTCCTCAAGACGCAGAGCGGCGGCCTGCCGGGCCAGGTAACGGTCAAGGTCGGCGCCGTCGACCCGCGCCTGAGCCTGCCGGCCTGCCCGGCGCCGGAAGCCTTCCTGCAACCGGGCGCCCGCCCCTGGGGCAAGACCACGGTGGGCGTGCGCTGCAACGCGCCGGCCTGGTCCCTGTACCTGCAGGCGCAGGTGAGCGTGGTCGCCGATTACGTCGCCGCGGCGGTGCCGCTGGCCCAGGGCCAGCCGGTCCAGCCGGGCCAGCTGGTGCTGGTGAAGGCCGATATCGCCGCCATGCCGAATGGCATCATTACCGATATGGCGCAGGCGATCGGCCGCACCCCGACCATGTCGCTGCCGGCCGGCACGGCGCTGCGCGCCGATACGCTGCGCAGCCAGCAGGTGATCAAGCAGGGCCAGGCGGTAAGGCTGGTATCGCGCGGTTCGAACTTCTCGGTATCGAGCGAGGCGAAGGCGATCAACAACGCCAGCGACGGCCAGGTGGTGCAGGTGCGAACCCAATCCGGCACCGTCGTCAGCGGCCTGGCGCGCAACGGCGGACTGGTGGAAATCGCGCTTTAAGTAATGCACTGGAGTAATTGTGGATTTTGCCGCATCGATTTCGTGATGGATCGCTAAAGTTTGTAAAGGCGCCGCCGTTACATCAAGCAGATCCCGGAGCTTGTCGCTTCGAACCGAGAAGGATGATGCTGTGAAAATCAACGATACCACCAAGGGCGCCCAGGGTCTTCAACCCACGACCACGCAGGCCAATACGGCGCGTGGCGCGGACAAGGCCGCAACGACCGCGCCGACGACCCAGGCGCAGACCGACAGCGTACGGCTGTCCTCGCAGGGCCAGGCCATGGTCAATGCGGTGGGCGGCGGCGCGCAGGTGTTCGACGCGAAGAAGGTCGAACGCATCAAGATGGCCATCGCCGATGGCCAGTTCCAAGTCAACTCCGAGAAAGTGGCGGACGGCTTGCTAGAAACCGTACGCGACTTGCTCCATTCGAGACAACGCTAAACCATGACGCCCAGCCCGACCCAGACCATCGCCGCCGAACACCAGCACCTCGACGCCCTTGTTGCGTTGATGAAACAGGAACAGCAATCCCTGGTCACGCTCGACACCGATGAGCTGTCCAGCCTGACCACGCAAAAGAATGCGCTGCTGGCCAAGCTGTCGGGCTTGTCGCAACAGCGCTACGCGGCGTTGAAGGCCACCGGATGCGAAGGATCGGAAGCGGGCATGGCGCCCTGGCTGGCCGCCAGCAACGACGGCGAAGGCCGGGCACAGTGGGAACGCATGCTGCATGTGGCCCGCGAAGCAAAAGAACTCAATCGCGTCAATGGCATGCTGATCAGCAAGCAACTGGCGCACAACCAGGGCGTGCTCAACGCCCTGCGCACCCCGACCAATGCGCCGACCGGCGCGATCTATGGCGCCAGCGGCCAGACCATGGGGCTGGGCGCCTCCAAGCGGTACGTTGTGGGATAACTGGCCGACATCGGCACCGCCGCGGCGGTCGTTGGCCGCAAGACCGTCTGGCGCGGTAGCGGTGCCGTCAGCGATCAATAATAAGCATTCCGCATGGCAACATAACAGAGCATAATACCGGAACATCCGCGTCGCCCCTCTATCGCGCCTTGCGCACAGGCCTGTTCCACATGCTCGCCACCCAGCAGATTTTCCTGATCGCCTCGCTGCTCTGCTTCCTCGTGTTCCTGGCCCTGCTGGCGGCGGGATCCGAGAATGTGCGGGGCATGCGCGCGATGCTGGCGTCCGCCCTGCTGGGCCTGGCCGGCAACCTGCTGTACGCCTTCGGACGCGAATTGCCGCCGCTGCTGGCCTATGAGGTGGCCAATATGGCCTATGCCGGCGCCGGCGCGGCGCTGGCGGCCGGCTACCGCCAGCTTGCCGGGCTGCCGGCCCGCCTGAAATCGCTGGCGCTGCTGGTCGGCGCGGCCGGCCTGGCCATCGCCCTCTTCCATTACCGCTTCGACTCGTTCTTCGCACGCAGCGCCATAGCCTCGCTGTTCCAGGCGGCCATCTGCATCGACATCGCGCGCAGCGTGCTGGTGCGCCGCGACGGCGCCCCGGCCCGGCCGCACGCCGGCGCAGCGGCGCGGCAGGCCACGCCGGTGCTGAACAAGGTGCAGCGCTTCGTACTGCTGATGTGCGGCCTGGTCGTGGCGGGCCACACCGTGCGCGTGGCCTGGCTGCTGCTGGCCGTCGACCCGCCCGCCTCGCTGCTGCAGCCGGGCAGCGCGAGCCTGGCGATCCTGACCGCCGCCGCGCTGGCGCTCCCGGCCCTGACCCTGGGCGGCCTGCTCACCATGCACCGCTACCTCGTGCGCCAGGCCGAGTACATCGCCAACCACGACCACCTGACCGGCGCCTGGTCGCGCAAGGCCTTCTTCGAGATCGCCGAACGCGAACTGGCGCGCAGCCGCCGCAACGGCCAGCCGCTGGCCCTGATGCTGATCGACCTCGACCATTTCAAACAGATCAACGACAGCGGCGGCCACGAGGCGGGCGACGTCGCCCTGCAACTGGTGGCCGAACGCGCCCGCGCCTCGCTGCGCGCGGCCGACTGCGTCGCGCGCCTTGGCGGCGACGAATTCGCGGTGCTTCTGCCCGAAACGGCGCTGGCCCACGCCTGCACGGTCGGCGCAAAGCTGCAGGCCGAACTGCGCACCTTGCCCCCCGGCCTGCAGCGCCATGCCGGGCAATCCCACCTTACCCTGAGCATCGGCGTGACGGTGACCCAGGACGACGAGCCGTTCAAGATCACCCTGGCGCGCGCGGACGCCGCGCTGTATGCCGCCAAGTCGGCCGGGCGCGACAAGGTGATCGCGCTGGCGCCGCAGTTGCAGGCGGTGCAAGCGCGGCAGGCGATGTAAGCGCCGGTTCATTGGCTGTGGGCCGCAATCCACGCGCGCAGCGCCCACACGACGTTTCTCAGCGCAGCACGAGCGATGCAATGCATGGAATGACAGCGATCTCGCGATTGCATGGATAGTTCAATGGCTCGTTACGGTATCGACGAGAGATCCAAAGGGCTTGCGGTCAAACCAGCCGAGACATTTGACGAGAATATGCGTTTTAGATGCGTGGCCTAGCCAGCCCCGCATCGTTGTTGAATCATGGGCGAAGCTTGCGGTTTTCGCGTCGTCCATGCGAAAGATAATGTAAGGCAGGGTCAACACCGGCAGCGGCTACGTCCGGATTTGCAAGCAAATAAAGGGCTGGGTCGAATGAAAGATCCTCAGTCCATCGCGTGCGCCCTGGAGCGGTAGCTTCGATGAATTTCTTGGGCACTAAATTGCCTGCCATTTGATTTGGAACTTGTTCGCCAGTGACAATATTGGTGAGGGTCCGGAATGCGATACTTCCATACATGGGATCAGACATCATCGGGGTGTAATAGGCGCAGTCATCAAAGAAGTAGTGAGTCACCTGTGACCAGCGCGTGCGATCGGGATCGAGCTGTTTCATTCCCCCATGCATGAGGTTCGCAGCCCAAATAAGGGCCTGTCCTTTCTTGGCGTAGAAATATTCGGGAGTGGCGCCGTGCGCATCAACAAGGTCGCGCCACATCGCTTCGTAGATTGCCTGGGTCGGCGTGCCTTCAAGTTCGGCAATGCATCGCCCAATGTGCTCATTTGTATAGATTGGCCACCGATGGCTACCCGGAAAATACATCAATGGCCCATTCTTCTCATCGATGTCTTCCAGCGCCACCCACACGCCGCACATGAAGCGCTCAGGGCTTGAGCTGAAGTGAATCGAATCAGTATGGAAATGCTGCTGGGTTCCAACAGGAAAATTCAACGTTTGGAAGGGCCATGCCTGGCGTCCATAAAGCCGGGTCAGCAAATCAATGATGTGCTGATTACATGCTATACGTCGTACCTCTTCATTAAATTTCCACGCATCTTGGACGCGCAGGCTGATTCCCTGTGCATAGCCGTTCGCACGCCACCCCTCAAAGTCGTAATGTTCACGTAGATCGGTCTTGATCAATTCTGCCATGTCCATAACGCCCGCTTCGGGAAAGTCAATAACCGCGTAGCCCTTTGTGAAAAGTTCCAGAGCGACTCGAAGCGTTTCTGCATCAGTGCTCTCTTCAGAAAATATGCGCGAGAAAAACGGAGATTCGACATGCGGGACGCCTGGCAGCGAGTTCATGAAGTTTGTTGCCATTAGGGAATTAGTCTCAAGGTTGTTCAAGAATTAGTTGAAATCCAACTAATTATTTGAATAAAATTATGCAGGATGGGTACGTTAGAGTAAGTACTTGGGTGAATTATTTCCACAGTCCAATTCTATCCGCAACCAAAATAAAAGTGTCAATCTGCCGCATCTGTTCGTGATTCTTCGCCGCGCTCAGTTGAACGGGAATTCCTACGCAGTCGCGGCATTCACTCCGATTGGAATGGCATGGCGAAGCCCCAGATGAACATTTTGGCACTGTACAAGGGAGATCATCATGGACGACAACAAACCGAAGGACGAGCAGCAAGCTGATACCGGCCTGCGCCAGGGCAGCGCTGATTCGTATGCAGGCTTCGTGGCGGACGACGCTGCCGGTGATTCGAGCATCGGTTCCGGCGACAGCCAATCTGGCATCCAGAGCAATTTCGCCAAGGCTTCGCCCGAAAGCAATGTCGGCCCGGCCGGCGCGGCGCAGAGCAGCCATGGCAATGCGTCGGCCCCGATTCCTGGCGGCGTGCTGGGCAAGTCGGAGAGTGAACAGGATGGCGAAACGGCGATCGGCGGCGCGGCGATTGGCGGCGCGCCGGGCACCCACCTCGACCGCGCGGCCCAAGATTACGTAGGGCGTGTGAGCGACGACAAGATCAGCGAACGGCTTGCCGATGGCGCGGAAAGCTCGGGGACGCCGGGCGACGGGCCGCGGTAGGGTTGACGGCCTGGTCAGGTTGACAGGCCCGCCAACAGACGTTGATCCTGTCAGCAGCGCCAGCACGTCGTTTCCGCAAAGGCGGAACCTGGGGTTGCTCGCGCTGACGGAACGGTCAACGAATCGGCGATGCGAATGACTTGGGTTCCGGCTGCGCGGGAAGGACGTGCGTGCGGTACGTGCCATGCGCGGTACCGCTGTACTTGCCGTGCGGGCCGTGCCTGCTGGGCGGACTCGGCGGACCAAGCGGGTGTTTGTGGCGTTGACGTCACGCGGCCGCACCCGAGCAGCAATACATTCGTCCAAATGTATATAATGACGGTTCACTCCACTGATCGGCCATCATGCCGCCCGAACCTTCTTCGCACGACGTCCGCTCCGCCTTCCGGCGCGAGTTCGTTTCCCCCCATCTATGGCGCACCCGGATCGTCGTGGTCAGCATGGCCGCCATCGCCGGCCTGGTCGTCGTGGCCTTCACCTGGCTCGCCGAATCGGCGTTCGGACGATTCCAGCAACTGAACGACATGGCCTGGTGGGCGCCGCTGGTCTGGACGCCCCTGTGCTGCGCCGCCATCGTCTGGGTGACGCGCCGCTATGTGCGCGGCGCGGGCGGCTCGGGCATCCCGCAGGTGATGGCGGCGCTCGATCCCGCGCTCTCGGGCGGGCGCCGGCCTTTGCTCGTCTCGCTCAAGCTCAGCCTGGCCAAGATCGGCTTGACCTCGGCCGGCCTGCTCGGCGGGCTGTCGCTCGGCCGCGAAGGCCCGTCGGTGCAGATCGCGGCCGGCGTGATGCTGTCCGCGCGGCGCTGGCTGCCCCGGCGCAGCGGCATCAGCGCCCACTCCTTGTTGGTGGCCGGTGGCGCGGCCGGCATCGCCGCCGCCTTCAATACGCCGCTGGCGGGCATCATGTTCGCGATCGAAGAGTTGTCGCGCACGCCCGAGCAGCGCAACAGCGGCCTGATCGTCGCCGGCATCGTGCTGGCCGGCCTGATCGCCGTGTCCGTCCATGGCAACGGCCCGCATTTCGGCGTGATCCATCCCGGCCCGATCGGCCTGTCCCTGCTGTGGCCGGGGCTGTTGGCCGCCATCGTCTGCGGCTTCGCCGGCGGCCTGTTCGCGCGGGTACTGCTGGCCAGCCTGCGCGGCACCTCGCCCGACCTCCCGAGCCGCTGGCGCGCCCGCTACCCGGTGCGCTTCGCCCTCGGCTGCGGCCTGGCGGTCGCCCTCATCGGCATCGCCAGCGGCGGCGCCACCTATGGCAGCGGTAACGAGGCGACCCGCGGCCTGCTGGAAAACGAGGCCAGCGTCCCGGTCGCATTCGCCCTGTTCAAGTTCGTCGCGACCTGGCTGACCGCCTGGTCGGGCGTGCCGGCCGGGATCTTCGCACCATCGCTGTCGATCGGCGCCGCCCTGGGCCACGATATCGCCGTGCTGACCGGCTATCCGCATGCCCCGGCGCTGATCGCGCTGGGGATGGTGGGTTTCCTGGCAGCGGCGACCCAGGCGCCGCTGACCGCCTTCATCATCGTCATGGAAATGGTCGACGGCCACGGCATGGTGTTGAGCCTGATGGCGTGCGCCGTCGTGGCCAGCACCGTCTCGCGTGTGCTCAGTCCGCCGCTCTACGGAGCGCTGGCGGCCATCCAGCTGCCGCCACGCCCTGAGCGTCCCCCGACGCCCGACGCGCGGCCTGGCTCACCTCTTGGCTCGCCTCTTGGCTGATTGTCAATCGATTACGTTATAATGGCCGCAGGGTGATCATGCAATCACGCATGACAGGATTTGCGCTGGTCGGGCCGCCACGCGGGCCAGATCGCGACTTCCATGAAACACATCCACCATCCATCCTGCTCGACGACATTCACTCGGCTTCGCCAGCGCCGCCATGTTTGCCGGCGCGCCCGCGCCCCTGCGCCATGCACCGGAGCGCGGCGCTAGCATTTTTCCAGCGCCATGCAGCCGTGCGCCGGGTCCAGCACTTACACTCAACACACCCCGGAGTCCTCGCATGAGGCCCAGGCAATTATGGAGATTCACGATGCGCATCGAGAAGCGCCTGTCAGACACGTTCAAGGAATTCGCCGCCTCCGGCAAAGCCGGCGGCATCATCCTGATCCTGTGCACCATCCTGTCCCTGATGATCGCCAACTCGGCCTGGGGCGCATCCTACCTCGCGTTCTGGCACATCGACCTGGCCGGGCTGAGCGTGGAGCTATGGATCAACGACGCCCTGATGGCGGTCTTCTTCCTGCTGATCGGCCTGGAGCTGCAGCGCGAGCTGCGTAACGGTGAACTGTCCGACTTGCGCAACGCCCTGCTGCCGATCATCGCCGCCGCCGGCGGCATCATCGTCCCGGCGCTGATCCACTTCACGCTTAACGGCGGCACGCCGACCCAGCCCGGCATGGGCATTCCGATGGCGACCGACATCGCCTTCGCGCTGGGCGTGCTGTCGCTGCTGGGCAGCCGGGTGCCGGCTTCGCTCAAGATCTTCCTGACCGCGCTGGCGGTGATGGACGACCTGGGCGCGATCATCGTCATCGCCGTGTTCTATACGGCGCAGCTGTCGGTCGCCTACCTGGCCGGCGCGCTGGGCATGTTCGCCTTCCTGCTCCTGCTGAACCGCGGCCTGAAGGTGATCAAGCTGTGGCCCTATTTGCTGGGCGGCGCACTGATGTGGTTCCTGATGCTCAAGTCGGGCGTGCACGCAACCATCGCCGGCGTGCTGCTGGCCTTCACCATCCCCTATTCGCACCAGCAGGACGACGGCGTCTCGCCGGCCCACCGCATGGAACACGTGCTGCACAAGCCGGTGGCCTTCCTGATCCTGCCGATCTTTGCCCTGGCCAATACCGGCATCGTGATCGGCGCCGGCTGGGCCGGAGAACTGCTGTCGTCGAACAGCCTGGGCATCCTGCTCGGCCTGGTGGCCGGCAAACCGGTGGGCATCTTCCTGTTCACCTTCACCGCGGTCGCCATCGGCGTCTGCCGGCTGCCGCTGGACCTGGCCTGGCGCCACGTGCTGGGCGCCGGCCTGCTGGGCGGCATCGGCTTCACCATGTCGATCTTCATCACCAACCTGGCCTTCGTCGGCCATGCCGACATCATCAACGCCTCGAAGATGGCGATCCTGAGCGCCTCGCTCGCGGCCGGCATCCTGGGCTTTACGTGGCTCAAGCTGTTCGGCGCGCCGGCGGAAGGCGACACCGATCCGGACACCATGGATTTCGATGACGGCCAGCCGAACCCGGGAGCCGCCGGCGCGCGATGAACAACATCCTGCAACCGGCGCGGGTCGTCGTCCTGCTGTTCGCGCTGGCGATCCTGGCCGGGACCATCGTGCTGATGCTGCCGGCCGCGCGCGCCGGCGGCGGCGCCGCGCCGCTGATGGTCGCCTTTTTCACGTCGGTGTCGGCGATCTGCGTCAACGGCCTGGTGGTGGTCGACACCGGCACCTACTGGTCGGGCTTCGGGCAGGCGACGATCATGGTGCTGTTCCAGCTCGGCGGCTTCGGCATGATGACCGCCGCCACCCTGCTCGGCCTGATGGTCAACCGTTCCTCGCGCCTGCGCACGCGCCTGATCACGCAGACCGAGACCCGCTCGCTGGGCATGGGCGACATCGCCAGCGTGGCGCGCGTGGTGCTGGGGGTGACGGTGGTGCTGCAGGTGGCGATTGCCGCGATCCTGCTGGCGCGGCTGGTATTCGGTTATGACCTGGCCTGGCGCGACGCCGCCTGGAGCGCCGTGTTCCACGCCGTCTCGGCGTTCAATAACGCCGGCTTCTCGCTGCACGCCGACAGCCTGACGCGCTACGCGGGCGACGCCCTGGTGCTGGCGCCGGTCATGGTGGCGATCTTGGTCGGCGGCATCGGCTTCCCGGTGCTGCACGACCTGCGGCACCGCCTGCGCGACCCGCGCCACTGGTCGCTGCACACCAAGCTGACGCTGGTGGGCAGCCTGGCGCTGCTGGCCGGCGGCTCCGTCGCCATCCTGCTGTTCGAATGGAACAACGCCGCGACGCTGGGCCCGCTGTCGGTCGCCGACAAGCTGTTGAACAGCATGTTCATCTCGGTCGCGGCGCGCACCGCCGGCTTCAACACGGTCGATTTCGCGGCGCTGGCGCCGGAAAGCTGGGCCCTGCACTATATGCTGATGTTCATCGGCGGCGGCAGCGCGGGCACCGCGGGCGGCGTCAAGGTGGGCACGGTCATGATCCTGGTCATGCTGGTGATCGCCGAGGCGCGCGGCCACACCGACACCGAGGCCTTCGGCCGGCGCGTCGCCGCCTCGGCCCAGCGCCAGGCGGTGACGGTGCTGGTGCTGGGCAGCGTGATCGTGGCCTTCGGCACCGTCCTGCTGCTGGGCATCTCGCACCTGCCGACCGACCAGATCATCTTCGAGGTCATCGCGGCGTTCGGCAGCACGGGCCTGTCGACCGGCATCACGGCCCAGTTGCCGGTGGCCGGCCAGCTGGTGCTGACCGCACTCATGTTCATCGGCCGCGTCGGCACGATCACCCTGGCGACCTCGCTGGTGCTGGGCGAGCGGCGCATGCCATACCGTTATCCGGAGGACCATCCAATTGTTGGGTAGAATTTTCACAGAACAGTTCGCCTTCTCGGCGGGCGACAGCGTGGTCGTGATCGGCCTGGGGCGCTTCGGCGGCGCGGTGGCGCAATCGCTGATGCGCCTGGGCCACGACGTCATGGGCATCGACCAGCGCGAAGACCTGGTGCAGCTCTGGAGCGAACGGCTGACGCACGCGGTGCAGGCCGATTCGACCAACGAGAACGTCATGCTGCAGCTGGGCGTGCCCGATTTCTCGCATGCGATCGTGGCGATCGGCTCCGACCTGGCGGCCAGCCTGATGACGCTGATGGTGCTGACCGAACTGGGCATCAAGGACATCTGGGTCAAGGCCATGACGCCCGAGCACGGCCAGATCGCCCAGCGCATCGGCGCCCATCACGTGGTGTATCCGGAAGCCGACATGGGCGCGCGCGTGGCCCACCTGATCACCGGGCGGATGATGGATTTCATCGAGTTCGAGGACGGCTTTGCGATCGCCAAGATCAACGCGCCGGTGGAGACGCACCATATCACCCTGGCCGAAGCGCATGTACGCTCGCGCTTCGGCGTGACGGTAGTGGGGATCAAGCGGGTGAACGAGGATTTCGAGCACGCGCTGCCGGAAACGCGGATCCTGCCGGCGGATCTCTTGATCGTATCGGGGCCGACCAAGAAGATCGAGTTGTTTGCAGGTGGGGAGAAGAAGGGGCGCAAGCGCTAGCCGTCACCTCCGATAATCGACGATTTTCTGGGAATCGGGCGACGTGGTCGCCTTCACTCTGTTCTAGTGCGCCGTGACTGGCTGCCCGCCTGGTCGGGCGTGCCGCCGGCTTTCGCTCTGTCGCTGTCGATCGGCGATGCTTCGCACCTGACGTCGCGCTGCTGACAGGCCGTCCGCATGCACCCGCACTAACCGCGCCAGAGATCGCGGGTTTCTGGCGGCTGCAGCACAGGCGCCACGAACCGCATTGATCATCGTGAAATATCGATGGCCGCAACACGATGCTGAGCCTAATGGCGTATGCGGCGGTGACGAGCACCTTGTCACGGGTAGTCAGTCCGGCGTTACGCAGTGCGCTGGCAGCGGCCGCCGAGGGGAAAGCTCGAAGTGAGCGTGGGATTAATTTTATCTATATATCAATCTAAATACCTTTGCTTCATTAATATTGTTCAGTATGTAATTTTGCAACGCAGATACCAATGTTTGTCACAGTTCACAATTGAGGTGCAACATTGCAAAGATGTGAACCATTGTTGCGGTGAAGCAGAGTTATCGAAAAACTGGAGGATTTAGTTGTAAATTTGGTCGCCGAAGCGATGCGCGATATTTCGATAACGCAATTCTTTGGGTATACTCATGCTCAGTATCGAAGATTTTTGTGTCATTCCTGCGTAAATACAACGCACATCGTTGACACAAATTTTGACTATGAAACAATTTGTGAGTTTTGTCGGAGAGTGTCCGTGTAGAATCACTGCAATTGCGCACTGCATCACGAAATCTCTGTGACTCAGTGGTTCAAGTATGCCGACCGTGTTTGATAACGCTCTCAACTTGACCCAAGGCAATGACAGCGAGCCTCATACCACTCTTTGATTTGCACCCTACTCCCGACATTGTGCTACGTCGGGCTAGTCCCTAGTCACAATATGTCTGTGAAATTTATGGTGCGCAAGTAAGGTCTACAAGCAGCGCTTGTGCACCTGGAGCGTCCGGTCATGCCGGGAAATTTTGATCCTTTTAGGAGTTATTAATGTACGAAAGCAACGCCCAAGCAGTTGGCGACGCGCTGCAAGCAGCGTCAACCGCGGTGTTCACCGATGATGTGATCGATCAGATCCTGTCGCTGGTGTCCACTTCGACCGATACCGAAGTCGTGGTCGACACCGTCACCGCTACCAACAACGGCACGATCGTAGCGCCAGCCGGCACCGAAGTCCTGTTCGTCAATGTGGCTAGCTCCGGCGGCACCACGGTTAATGTGACGGGCGATGCCCCTGTCATCATGTTCCAGGGCGCAGGCGGTGTGGATGCCACGATCGGTAATGCCTCGACTGCTGAAGGTGGTTCTTCGGCTGCGACCATCCCAGGCGACGAGATCGAACGCTTCGTCGTTGGCACCGCAGCTGCTGACACCCTGACCATCGCCGATGGCAAGAACACCCAGATCATCGCTGGCGACGGCGACGAGATCAACGCGGGTACCGGCCACACGGTCGTGATCGCGGCACAGGGCGACAGCGTTGTCAACGGCGGTGGCAACACCGTGGTGCACGCAGCCGGTAACGAAGAAGACTTCGCCATCAGCGTGGCAGGTGGTGTCGCAACCATCACCAACGCAACGACGGGCGTGTCGGTTGCACTGACCGATGTGAACCTGGTCGAGCTGGACGACGGCGATGCGCTGGTGTTCGCTGACAACGAAGACGAAGCAGCCGTGGCGAACCTGTACCACGCCGTGTTCGGCCGTAACGCTGACTACAGCGGCCTGGACTTCTGGTACGATCGCGTCGAAGAAGGCATCTCGCTGGAACGCATCGCACAGGGCTTCCTGGATTCGGCAGAGTACACTGGTGAGACACAGACCGACGCGCAGTTCCTGGACGCGCTGTACGACAACCTGCTGGACCGCGACGGCGATGCACTCGGCACCGCCTTCTGGCTCAACCAGCTGGAAGACGGCGTGTCGCGTGCCGACGTTCTGGTTGCCTTCGCTGAAGCGTCGGTGGCTGGCGACGAGGTGGATGTTGTTGGCACGGTCACGATCATCGATCCGACCGCGTAATTTGTAGAGCTATGCAACACCCAAAAGGGGGCCCTGCCCCCTTTTTCCTCTCTACGTGCACGTCCCGCTTGCGGGACGATGCACTTCTGACGCGAGCCGTGGAATTGTTCAAGGCTGGACAGCACGCCGATGCGCTGCTGGCCGCCGAGTACGTCTGCCGCCGCTTGCCCATGAACCGAATTCCAGCCATCTTGCGCGCCAAGATCCTGCAGACGGCCTATCCCTTTATGGCCGCTCGAGCTTGGTATGCCGCATGGATGAGCGAACCTGAAAACCCGCTGTTGCAGGACATCATGCTGCAGACTTGGCTGAAAGATGGCGGCCGCGCCGACGTCGCCAGCCTGGGTCCAGCTTTCCTTCCCACACGCTGCCGCACCGGCCAGCATGAGAGCCTGTTGCCGACCTTGCGTGCCGCGGGCATTACGCACACTGGCGCCTGCTGGAAAAACGGCGACGCCATTGAGACGATGATTTTCCTCGGCCACAGCAATTCGGCGCAACGTGCGACCCTGCTTCTCTCCGACGAGACAAGCGAGTACCAGTTCGAAGTGCCTGGCGACGGTAGCCGAGCGCGCCTGACGCCGCCACGGCCTGGCGCCGTATGGTCGATCACCTTGTTGCAACCCGATGGACGACGCCAGCTACTGCCTGGCTCGCCGCTGGCGTTCTATGAAACGCCAACCATTCGCACTAATGCCGCGCCATCTGCCAGCGATATGGAAACGAAAGCGCGTCCGGTGTCAGTCGTGATACCGGTCTACCGCGAGCTCGCCCTGGTGCGCGCTTGTATCGAGAGCGTGAAGACTAGCTTGCCTCTCAACCATACCCCGGCGCAGATCGTGGTGGTGGACGACTGCAGCCCGGAACCGGCCTTGTCGGCCTGGCTCGACAAACAGGCTGCCGCTGGCCATATCACCCTATTGCGCAATACATGTAATCTCGGCTTCATTGAAACAGTCAATCGCGGCATGCGCATGTTCGCTGACCATGATGTGCTGTTGCTCAATGCCGATACGCAGGTGCACGGCGACTGGATCGACCGCCTGGCGCGCGCGCTTTACGCCACGCCCGATGTCGCCTCGGTGACGCCATGGACCAACAACGGTGAGATCAGCAGCTTCCCTGTGATCACTCAGGCGGCCCCTGCGCCGGACACGCGTGAACTCGCCGTGCTCGACCAGGTTGCGGCCGAGGTGCGCGCCGCCCCGGGTGGCGCTGATATTGAACTGCCATCCTGCTGCGGCTTCACGATGTTGATCCGACGCACCGTGCTCGACGGCATCGGCATGCTCGACGGCACTGCCCTGATCCGCGGCTACAGCGAAGAAGTCGACTGGTGCATGCGTGCCCGCGCGGCCGGCTGGCGCCACCTGCAGGCAACCGGCGTGTTTGTCGCTCACGAAGGCACCGTGTCGTTCCGTGCCGAAAAAACCCTGCGCGTGGCCCAGAACCGCGGCGTGGTAGTGGCGCGCTATCCCGATTACTACACAACGTTCACCAGCTTCGTGCGTAGCGACCCACTGTCCGGTGCGCGTGAACGTTTGCGCGATGCATTGGCAGAATCGCGGGCGGCTGCCTGGCTGCGCAAGGCCGACGCCGCGCAGCCAACGGCCGCCCTGCCCGCGACGGTGGCGAAAAAGCCGTTGCCGGCATCCCTGCCTGCGCTACCCTCGGCGTTCCAGCGCATTGCCGTCTGGCGCCATGATTCGCTGTCTTCAGCCGCACCCAAAATACTGGCGCTAGCGCGCATGGTCGCCAGCCGACCGCAACTGCGCTTGCGCTTGCTGGTCATCGGCGACGCCGGCGATGCGCTGTTGCACACCGGAGTCGTCGACCACGTGCCGGCGCTGCAGGGTGACGCCATGCCGCTGCTGGATGACGTGCGCCTGCTCCAGTCCGCCGGCTGCCGCGCCGTGCTCACGGATAAACCTGCGGGACTGCCTTCCAAGTTGCGCCCCGTGTTACTCGACGATGGCTTCGACGCCGCTGCCTGGCTTAACGACTGGCATATTCGCAATACAAGCCCAAAGGCTGCCTGATACCTGTTCTCCTGAATGAAAAACGAATCCGAAATCCTTGATGAGGCGACTGTTGGCGCCACGCATTGGCATGGCGCGCTCGATGGCATCTATAAACAGCTGGTGTACGGTTGGGCCTTCGATTGCACGCGCCCCGATGCTCGCGTAATCGTCGAGATTTGCCGCGACGATGTGCCGTTTGCCTGCATCCTGGCCGATGTTGCGCGCACCGACCTCGCTGCCAAGCTCGACGCGTTAGGCGCTCCTGACCTGTGCCATGGTTTTGTGGCGGATCTTGGGGGGCTCAAGGCCTCGTCCGGCGGCGTTATTTCGGCACGCGTGGCGAACACTGCGGTGACGCTGACGGGGAGCCTCCGGCTGGACGAATCAAAGGAGCCGCCCGCAGCCGCCCTTAATACCGTCGTGGGGGATGGCGGCCTGCGCCTGCATGGCTGGGCGATCGACCCCGCCGACCAGAAACGAACCGTAACGGTGCGCGCCTTCGTCGGCAATGAGATGGTGGCGCAAGCTGTCGCCAACATCATTCATCCCTCGATGCGCGGCTATGTCGATGGGGCCCACGGTTTCGACCTGGCCCTGCCGCCGACGCTGGCCGATGGACGCGTGCACAGCGTGCGCGTAGTCGACGAGGACGGTCGACCGCTAAACGGCAGTCCGCTCACCGTGTGCTGCGCGCTCGACGGTCTGGCGGGACTGCTGCCGACCGACAGCGACCAACTGTTGGTGGATGTCGCCGACATCTACCAGCGTCATCTGCCGCGTAGCCTAGCGATGTCCGCCTGGCCGCAATGGTCCGCTCACTTCGACAGCCAGGGCCCGGCCGTATTGCCAACACTGAGCATCGCCGTGATCGTGACCGGCGGGGATACCGCACCTGCTGCGCTGGAACGCACGCTCGCCAGTGTGCGAGACCAGCAAGGAATGACCGCTAACACCTTCTCAGGCGCGTCCTTCCCGGCTTTGTTGGCGCAGGCGCTCGCTTCGGGCTGCGACGTCGTGTGTTGCGTTCGTACTGGCGACACCCTTGCGCCGCACGCCCTGGCCTACGCGCTCGAAGGCTTTGCGCTGCCAGGTGCGCAACTGGTCTATACCGACAGTGAAGCAAACGGGCGCCCCTGGTTCAAGCCGGCCTGGAACCCCGACTACGCGCTGGCCAGCGATTACCCGCTCGACCTCCTGCTAGTGCGCGCAACAGTGGCCCAAGGCTTACCTGAGGCACAGAACGCTTCGGAATTCGCTTGGTCGGCGTTAGCCGTCGCTTGGCAGGAGGGAGCAAACAGCATCGTTCACGTACCACGCGTGCTGCTGCAGGTGACCTCGGCACCGGATAGTAACGAACGCGTCGCGCGCTTAACTGCTGCCTCACGCGCCGTCGCAACAATATGGCCAAACGCTGTACTGGAAGAACTAGAGGGAGTCCCCGTCGGCAGCGCGTATGCGGCGCGTCGAGTTCGTCATCCACTACCAGCCGGTGCACATGATCTGACTATCAGCCTAATCATTCCAACGCGTGACCGGGTAGACTTGTTGCAGCGCTGCATTGACACCATTCTTCACTATACCGACTGGCCGAAACTCGAGATCGTCGTGATCGACAATGGCTCGGTCGAAGAAGTCACGCATACTTATTTTACAGAGATCGCTGGAAAAGGCGTGCGCGTGCTGCCGATGCCCGGTCCCTTCAACTACGCAGATCTGAACAACCGAGCGATCGCCCAAGCAAGCGGCGATATTATCGGCCTGATCAATAACGACATTGAAGTGTTGCATGCCGGCTGGCTTGACGAAATCGTTGCCCAACTATTGCGTCCTGACGTTGGCGCCGTCGGCGCAAAGTTGCTCTGGCCGAACGGCATGGTACAACACGGCGGCGTGCTGCTGGGCGTCGGCAACATCGCTGGACATTTCGGCAATCGCTTGGCTGACGCCGATTGGGGCGATCATGGACGTAACCAGTTAGTACAACAGGTGAGCGCCTGCACTGCCGCCTGTCTCTTTCTGAGAAGAGACCTTTATCTCAAGGTCGGCGGTATGGACGTCCACGCCTTCCCAGTGGCATTCAACGATGTCGACCTGTGTCTGAAAGTACGCGCATCAGGAAAAGTGATCATTTGGACGCCTTACGCCAAATTGCTACACGCGGAATCTGCCAGTCGCGGACATGAAGATACGCCACAGAAATTAGCTCGTGCGCGAAGAGAAATTGATAGTTTGCGCGATAAGTGGGGAGAAGTTTTGCTGCGGGATCCCGCGTATCATCCTAGCCTGAACCTAGACGCGGTAAGTCATTCGTTTGGCGGCCTCGCGACACCGCCAAGGATTCGTACTCCCCGGACGCCATCTTTACAAGAAAAATACCGTTAGACTGCTATATTGCCCTAAACATTCACACTTGATAAGCGGATGTCCGTATATCAAGCTACTAACGCTCAATATTTAGAATTAATTATGGAAACGCATCAGCAACCACTCATCGATACTCTTATCGCCCAAAACGCAACATTGTCAGGTCGCATAAGTCAACTCGAATCAGAAAACACTTCATTACGAATCCAGCATGCCGGCTTCGAGCGATACTTTAATGAGCATCGTCGAGACATTTATCGTCGCAATCGAATAGCACTCTACGGTGTCCTTGGTGAGGAACCGAGTAGTCACATGGGCGACATTCTGACTCGGCGGGAAGCATTCTTGCGCCTTGTCTCAGAAATTCCAGGATGCAATAGCCTTCTTGGCCTTCATCCTCATAATGGTATGGGGAAACGTTTTCGAGTATTGCTGCTAAGTGCTGGCGGCATGGGTGACTGTCTGATTTTGACTTACCTTGCAGCGCTAGTTCGCTCTTATCTTCCAGTCGATTACCTCGCGGTCGGCTTCGAATCCAAGCAGGTTACTGATATCTTTACTGATACAGGTTTGGCGAACGCGGCAATCTCACTAACTCACGAGACTCGCGATGCCCTATTTTCAGTAACAACAGCACTCGATATTTTCGATATCGTCATTGACGTTCGATATTCCGCTGTAGCATTCTTCCCACCACAATCACGTGTACCCGCAGAATACCAGCAAATGGTCAGAAGCTTCAGCGAGCCTTGGTTTAAGTATAATCTCTTTGATTGGCCCCATATGAATCACCATTTCGCCAAGGTGGCTATAGAATCAAAGCTTACGGCGTACTCGCTGTTTCCTCACTCGCTCGCGTTGGGCGATGTGGCTATGAAACCAGTCATGGACATCGAACCAGTTTCATCGAGCGCCATCGACAAGCTCCTTGCTTTTAAAAAACCCATTGTTTGCCTAGGAATTGGGAGCGACGCAAAGATGTCCGGCGATAAGGGATTGTCAACGAAGACAATTCCAATGGCAACAGTTGAAGCTGCAACCGTCTTACTTAATGAACTAGGTTACTGTACTGTCCAGCTTGGCATGACGCATGAACCAGTAATTACAAATGCCACTGTGGACTTGCGCGGGGTTCTAGCAATTCGCGAATCCGCTGCGATTCTGAAGCTTGCGGTGTGCTTTGTTGGTGTGGAAGGTGGACTAGTTCACATGGCGAAAGCGGTTGGTACACCCTCAGTCGTCTGCTTTGGCCCGACCCCCGCCAAATTCTTTGGCTATGAAGATAATATAAATATCAGCAATAACCAATGCACGCCATGTTGGTGGACTACGCGCGAATGGATGACCCGTTGTGTTTCCACCACGGCGCAACTCGGATGCACGAAGATGATTGAAGCAAAGGAACTTGTTGATGGTGTAAAAGCACTACATACAAGGCACTTACGGCCAATAGAAATTATTTTGATGTCAGCAGGTGAATTTTCTCCGGCATCTACATTAGTTGAACCGATCCCTTCAATGGCTGACATTTATCCTGATGTTATCAGCGATATCCAGACAGATGGGTTGGTCAACTGTTATATCGATCGTCATGAAAAACATGGTGTTATTGTACTAAAGAGAAACAACGTGCCGCATCGCTTGACTATCAACGAAAACGTCTTCGTTGACAGCAGACATATATCGGCGATGGCGCTTAAATCGTTGAATATTACAAATATTCTTGATTGCAATCATCAAAATTCAATATGCGTGGCTGCGGTTGACAATGACCAGATCAATGCGTTAGATGCACTCGATGCTGAAGCAGCGCGTCTAGCGTTAGCTGCAGCATTTACTGCCAAGGGATACACTGTTAACACGGCGAAACTTAAAAAAGCAGCTTCTGGTACGCACTACTTTGTCATTGTTCGATGGGCTTTAGTATGAACACCGCAAGATTGATGGAAGACCTCACCGCAAGTTTAAACGGCCATTCTGAAAAAATTCATACGAATTATCTTGATGCTAGCGTGGCTTTGACGTGCAACCTGATCACGAATGCCATTTCGGGAGATTTGGCAGACGAGAATTTGATCGCATTTCTCGATGGGGAATTTTTAACTAATCTTCTTAAACGTCGCTTTTTAGTGTCGAGCCTCGGGCACGACATTCCATTATTATTGCAAGGCATGCACGACTTGCGAACTGACGGATCTTCGAGACCTGTCGGAGACGTCCTCAGAACCTGTTTACTTGACTTCTATCAAGGCGCACTTCCTTTAGGGCCATGGGACGACATTCTGGTCGAGAACAATCTGCGCTATGCAAATGCTTCGAACTTGCTTACAGCCATTCGGCCAGACTTAAGCGACCTAATAACAAATGATAAGCAACGTATGGCTTGGCTTATCAAGCACGGCTTCCAGGAAATACCGCTCTATCGCTCAAGCATTCGGCAGTATTTTTTAGAGGCTATCACTCACAAAGCGGTGCAACTTCAATCAGGGACCGTCGGCTTTGCGTTTGAACAGATTTCTTCATCTACACCACCACAGAACTCTGACTTATTTATTCAAGAATTAGGATTTAAGCGCTGGATAAATTTGCGTGGCGCAATGCTCATCTATAAGAAAACAGCTTTAGAAGGGCGGGTTAACGATATGCGATGGTTGCAAGGTTGTACAACGCTAGCGCTCCGCAATTCTGTACTTGGGCCACAAGGTAAGGTAACGTTATCAATTGGTGCTTTAGGTAAACCGGAAAGCTTCGTGATCACGGTTGATTCAACCGACAAAACCCAGATAAAAGAAATACGTTTTAGCGGAGTAAATTCAATATTATTCGAGTTTCGAATTCAGAGATGGGTTGATACTGTACGAATTACCATCGAATCTACTGGAAACTACATCGCAGATCTTGGAGTGGCATAAAATGTTAAAGCATGATTATTTTAATAATAATGCTAGCAGACTATTTATTAGCTTTGCCCCCAATGCTGCTGAGGGCAAATACCTATTCTATGCAGTTCGCGAAAACACGCTATCGGACTGCCTTTTCTTTAATGATCTAACAGATAGTTATTATTATGATGATTATCATAGCGTAGTGGATATTGTTAACCAAGTATGTGCAGATAAGATTTATGAAGAAATTATTCTTACAGGCTTCTCCGCCGGGGCCCTTACTGCATGCCTTGTTGCGTCACAAATCAATTTCAATGGCATTATCAACGTCTATTCTTTTTCACCTTATATCACCCTTGCAACTGAGCCTTCTAATGCACAGATTAGATTGAAAGGAAAAGATTTATCAGGATTTGATTTGCGGAAAATATCTGATAAAAAAGAGAAATTGCGTATCAGCATTTATCTATCCGTAACGTCTGTACGGGATGGGGTTCACGTACGCGATTCATTTTCGCTGACTAATAAAAATGTTCGGTCGTATTACCTTCGCACGGATCATGCCACCGATTTGATTGTTAGAGCAAATTACCCTGAGGGACTTGTGTCGCTAATTTCTGGTAAATTTTCGGTACCCTTAAAATATTTAGCAGACTCGGATGAAATTGTGAAATGCCTGATGATGGTTGATATGGGAATCTCTGAATTTCAAGAAAGAATTTCTAAGTACGCAAGAGTTGCATCGATTACCACCAACTACTCGTCGGAGTATTCCTACTGGCAATCCCGACAGCTGGCCAGGATTGGGGACGTTGATGAGGCAATCCGCTGGGGCTGGGCAGCCATTATCAAAAGCGGAGCCCATGCTCCAGCTAGCTATATCGAAACCCTCGGAAATATTGCCTACGACAATGGTCGTCCGAAGGAAGCATTACAGGCTTACTTACAGATTACAAATCCTCGTCAAAGTGTGTTAAATCGAATTGAGCTACTGCAAGGATGGGTTTCACATTAGGCCTAAATAAATATCCACATTGTATTAGTCCACTCGATTTTTATCTTTTCAAGATTAATTGTATAGTCAATCAGTATCATCTTAGTTGCCAATAATTGACGCCATGACCATGAATAGTGAAGTTTATTCATCGCTAATAACTATAGACTCGGATACTCTAGTAGTTATCTTGGCGCCGATGAACCACCCAGCTCCGCAATTGCCGCACTTTAGAAGTTCTGAAATTATCAGCGCTAATAAGCTTCTCATAAATCCGGCCAATTCCAACTTTTATTTAGACTGTCAGCTTGAGGTAACGGAACTAATCTCTTCCTCAATCTCTAAAACGCGAGCAAAAAACCTTATAATTTGCGGGAGCTCTATGGGCGGCTACGGCGCGCTGAAATTTGGCACTCAGTTTACAGAGACCAAAGCAATATTCGCATACGCGCCTGCATTTAGGTTAGACCATCCCTATTCCCGCTCTGCACTACGGATGGAGAATAGATATTTAAAGGAAGAGGTCAGTTTAGCGATTCCTTTAAAAAATTCCGCTGCCCGCATCTATGCTTTCCTCCCGTGTTACGACCACCAAGATGGAGTAAATATAATGGATGCGTTAGGAATAGAGAAAGGTAGCTCCAAGGGCTCCTTCGTCTACCTCAACTGCGAGCATGACGTCAACTCTTATCTACCTTTGCCGGAACTTGTTAATTATTTTCTAAAAAATTCACAGTTGCCAGAGGACCTTATTGCTCCTTTGAGAGCTTCAACCTACGAAATCAACATCTCAATCGCCAGTTATATGCTTTATTGTCGTGAGCATGGAATTAAAAATGAGACTGCGTATGAAGATCTTCCCATTGAACTCACCAATAATTGGAGGTATTTTTACTGGAAAGCGCGCGATTTAGCGAGACAACGTAAAAAATGGGAAAGCATTTATAACTTTATTGCAGCGATGGAACGAGGCGGACATAAGTCCAGCGATTTGCATTTCTGCCTTGGAAATTCTTACAAGGATTTGAAGCTAGCTCAATCTGCATTGGGACATTATCACGAAGCAGCAAAATTAAAACCAAACAACGCAACCATACTTAAAGCAATTCGCGAACTTCAAGGTTAGTAAAATCATGTACAAGAAATCTCTCCAAGGCCATTTAGACCTCTTTAGTAAGCTCCATCTGATCGAACCTGAATTAGATAAAGCGATCGAAATTATGGGAAATTCGCTGATATCAGAAGGTAAATTAATGTTTTGTGGCAATGGTGGTTCGGCAGCTGATAGCCAGCATCTTGCTGCAGAATTTGTAGGCCGATATATTAATGATCGGCCTCCAATCGCGGCTATGGCGCTGTCAACAGATACTTCCGCATTGACTTGCATAAGTAACGATTACGGATACGAATATGTCTTTTCTCGTCAGGTGACTTCACTTGGTCGCTCTGGAGATACGTTAATTGGCATTTCAACTTCTGGCAACTCAGCAAACGTCATCCGTGCCGTCGAAGAAGCCAAGAAAAAAGGAATACATACTATTGCTTTACTTGGGCGTGACGGTGGATCTTTGAAGAATATGGTAGACGTACCGATTGTCATTCCTTCGAATATTACTGCTCATATTCAAGAAGCACACATTTTCATTGGCCATCATTTCTGTTCCGCTTTAGAGCGGAAGCTGGGCTATTGATAAGTTAAGAGGATTATCATAATGGACTCAGTTAATGGACAGCGTAATCTGACGCGTCTTCCAAATTTCACGACTGGCCGCCTGCTAGTCGTTGGCGATGTCATGCTTGACAGCTACTGGCATGGTGTGAGCAATCGGATTTCTCCGGAGGCACCCGTGCCGGTGGTAAAGATCGAGCAGGAGGAATTAAGAGTTGGCGGCGCGGGAAACGTGGCTCTAAATGTAGCATCGTTAGGTGCCGTAGCAACATTAATGGCACCTGTCGGCGGCGATTCGGCAGCGAAAGAACTACGCAGCCTTTTGCGCGAGGCCAACGTGGATTCGCTGCTACAGGAAGTGGTAGGATCAAAAACGATAACGAAATTACGCATTCTAGCTAAACATCAGCAGCTGGTTCGCGCCGATTTCGAAGACAATTTTCCAAGTTGGGACGCGAGTTGCATGGTAGAGCAGTTCCAAGAACAGCTTGCCAACGTAGATGTTGTACTCCTATCCGATTATAAAAAAGGCGCTTTGCAAAGAAGTTCGGATTTGATTCGAGCTGCGAAACTTCTTGGAAAGCCAGTAATCGTTGATCCGAAAGGAACAGACTTTAGCGGGTATTGTGGTGCTACTATCATTACCCCCAATCTATCCGAATTTGAAGCAGTTGTCGGGAGGTGCAACAATGACGAAGAACTAGTAGAACGTGGCGTCGCGTTACGAGAGCGGCTCGACCTGGAGGCCGTCCTTGTCACGCGCAGCGAAAAGGGTATGACACTACTAGCGCGTGGGCACGAACCATTTCATTTACCGACCCGCGCCCAAGAGGTATTTGACGTGACGGGCGCAGGCGACACCGTCGTCGCGACGCTTGGTGCCGCCTTAGCGGCAGGTACGTCTTTGCATGACGCGGTCATCCTGTCGAACATTGCGGCCGGTATAGTCGTTGCTAAGTTGGGCACGGCTACGGTGTCGGTAGAAGAGCTAGAATATGCAATGCATTCGTCAGGGAGCGAAACCGCACACGGACTCCTTACAACCGACCAGTTGATCAGTCGCGTTAATGCTGCACGTCGCCGCGGTGAACGTATTGTTATGACCAATGGATGCTTTGATATCCTTCATCCTGGCCATCTCGACTATTTAGAAGAAGCACGTCAACTGGGAGACAGACTGATTGTCGCGATTAATGACGATGCTTCCGTAGGTCGGCTAAAAGGCCCTGAACGTCCACTTAACTCACTCCCATCTCGCGCTCGTATGCTTTCAGGCCTTGCATCAGTCGACTGGGTAATTTCGTTTTCCGAAGATACGCCGGCCGATCTAATTGCTTCGGTACTACCCGACGTTTTAGTTAAAGGTGGTGACTATACAGTGGCGGATGTTGCAGGCAGCCCTGCAGTCATTGCCGCCGGAGGCACTGTCGAAATTCTAGGATTCACAGAGGGTTATTCAACAACCAGTCTTGTAGAGAAGATTCGGGGGAGAGCAGCGTGATCATTGTGACTGGCGGTGCCGGCCTTATAGGCAGTAATATCATTGCTGCGCTGAATGCACGGGGCATCGATAATATTCTGGTCGTAGACAATCTGAAGAATGGGCGAAAGATGGTTAATCTCGCAGATCTTAATTTTGTCGACTATATTGACCGTGATGATTTCTTAGCGCGCATCCGCGCCAATCACCATTTTGAAAGCATAGAAGCAGTATTCCATCAGGGCGCCTGTTCGGCCACTACAGAATGGGATGGGCAGTTCATCATGCGTAACAATTTTGAATTTTCAAAAGAACTGCTGCATTGGTGCCAAAAAAAGGACGCTCAGTTCATCTATGCTTCCTCTGCCTCAGTATATGGATTAGCTGAAAATGGCTTCAGTGAACGACGTGAATGCGAAAAGCCAATCAACATGTATGCGTTTTCGAAATTCCAGTTCGACCAGTACGTTCGGTCGCTGCACGGATCGCTGACTCAACAGGTTGTAGGTCTTCGTTACTTTAATGTATATGGCCCGCGTGAATCGCATAAAGGGTCAATGTCGAGCACTCCTTTTCATTTTAATAATCAAATTCTTACAGATGGAGTTGCGCGCCTTTTTAGCGGAACGAGCGACGCCGAAAACGGCAACCAGAAGAGAGACTTCGTTTTTGTCGAAGATTGTGTTTCTGTTAACCTTTGGTTTTATGAAAATCCTGAGCTAAGTGGTATTTTCAATCTTGGAACCGGAGTTGCAAGAACTTTTAATGATGTTGTTAAGGCGGTAATACATTGGCATGGTCAAGGTAGAGTGGAATATATTCCTTTTCCAGAGCATTTAAAAGGTTCTTATCAAAATTATACTCAAGCTGATATCAGAGCATTGCGTGCAGTGGGTTATCAAAAACCGTTTCACACAGTGGAAGAGGGTGTTGGTAAGTACATGACTTGGTTGAATAGGGGCAGAAAGTAATCTATAGCTGGAAGCTTTCATTTAATCTCCCGTCCTTGTAACACTCTCTGGTGGCGTTTCAGAGGACGGGATCGAATGTATTATTTTTCTCCAGTTTCAGAACTGCGATCTCGCTACCTACTTCCCTTTTTGCGCCGTGGGGGCTTGAGGGCGAATGCGTGTGGCAATGGACCGAAGCTTACGGGACGGATTAAAATATGTGGACTGATCGCGGTAAAAACAGCGATCAACTCATCGAGTACGGCCTTTGCTCGAAACAAACCAATGTTGCGCGGAGGGCGTGATCGCACGAGAATAAATTGCTAGTGCAGAGATGGAATCTAGTAAAGATGTGGAGAGGCTTGGAGAAGCACTGAACAATTCAATTCTACTTTTCGAGATTACTTCTATGTTTTGTTGGGTGTTGCGTTCGTTGGTACTTGTTGAGTCTTGTGTGGAATCCTCGACTGATCTCCGACCGCAAACAACCCGGGCGTAGCCTGACTCTGACAACTTCGCTTACTGTATATCGACGATTTCACCCCGGCTCTATGACAGCATCGTCTTCCGTAGTGTAACGAGCATCGTAGTTAAGAAGCTTGTTAGAAATTAAATTACAATTTAGCAAGTTTCAACAAAGGCCGTCGATGCTGCGACTTAAAGGAATATGTTCAGTCAGGAAGTGGGTTCACGCCAACCATGTACTCGCCGACTATTCTATACGGCGTAGCTGAATGCTTCGATCTGTATGAAAGCTATTTTCATAGTTAATTCCAAATTGCAAATATGCCCCATAACTAACCATCTTTCCTATTTCCCAGATGGCTTGGGGTTTTAATCGAACAGGTCAGCGGAGCTGAATAGAACCCCCTTGGCGTCTTTAGACGACACCATTGGTTCGGAAGTTAGTGACCATTTAACATCCAGAGTTGGATCGTTCCAAGCAATACAGCGCTCGTGTTCAGGCGTATAATAAGCGGTCGTTTTATAAATGAACTCTGCAAAAGTTGAAAGAACTAGAAATCCATGCGCAAATCCTTCAGGTACCCACATCTGTATCTTGTTCTCGGCACTTAGGATCTGGCCTACCCAGTGACCGAACGTCGGCGACGATTGGCGTAGATCTACCGCAACATCGAATACCCTCCCAGCCACAACACGTACTAATTTACCTTGAGGATTACAAATCTGATAATGGAGTCCACGTAGGACATTTTTCACTGATTTCGAATGGTTATCCTGGACAAAGTCGACTTTACGTCCTATTGCTTCATCGAACTGTGCTTGGTTAAAACTTTCATAGAAAAAGCCGCGCTCGTCCTCAAATATCCTAGGTTCGATAAGCAGCACATCTGGAATTGCCAACTTGGTAATCTGCATTAAAATACCGTTTCCTTTAAAACACGAATCAGGTACTGGCCATATCCGTTTTTTTTCATCGAGCTCGCTAGCTCTTCTAGATGCCCAGCATCGATCCACCCCTTTCGGAAAGCGATCTCTTCTGGACATGCGACCTTCAGTCCCTGCCTACGTTCAATTGTCGCGATAAATTGACTCGCATCGAGTAACGACTCATGGGTGCCGGTATCAAGCCAGGCGTAACCACGTCCCATAATTTCGACGTGCAGCTTGCCCATTTCCATATACAAGCGGTTTAGGTCAGTAATTTCGAGTTCCCCACGCGCAGACGGCGTAAGCGTACGTGCAAGCCGCGCAACGTTCTCGTCATAGAAATACAACCCAGTGACCGCGTAGTTTGAGCGCGGCGCTGCCGGCTTTTCCTCTAGGCTTATGGCCTTTCCGGCGATATCAAAGTCGATTACTCCGTAGCGCTCAGGGTCCTGAACATGGTAGGCGAAGACGCTGGCGCAATCGGTGCGCGCATGGGCGCGCTCGAGCAGGGTGTTGAGGTCATGACCGTAGAACAGGTTATCACCCAAGACCAGCGTCGATGGCGAATCGCCGAGGAACTGCTCTCCGATGAGGAAGGCCTGCGCTAGGCCATCCGGCGACGCCTGCGCGGCGTACGAAAGATTCAAGCCCCAGCGAGCACCATCGCCCAGCAATTGCTGGAAGCGTGGCGTATCTTGCGGTGTCGAAATGATCAGGATGTCGCGAATTCCACCCAGCATCAGCGTGCTGAGAGGGTAATAGATCATCGGCTTGTCGAATACTGGTAGTAACTGCTTCGAAATCGCCAGCGTGGCCGGGTGCAGGCGGGTGCCGCTGCCGCCTGCCAGAATGATGCCTTTGCGCTTCATGGGTGTCCTCATAGCTTGTCTTGTGCCGCCAACTCGGCGACCAGGCGGTTCACGTAATGTTTCCAGTCCGGCAGTACCAAGCCGAAACTGTCGCAGAATTTTTTGCAGTCCAGTCGAGAATTGGTTGGCCGCACGGCCAGCGTCGGGAATGCGTTACTAGCGATCGGCTGCACCGAATCTGGCCCTGCCTTCAGTTGCGCGCCACTGGCCTGCGCCTGCGCCAGCACATGGCAGGCATAGGCGTGCCAGGTAGTGCTGCCACTTGCGGCCAAGTGATAGGTACCAGACAAATTGCGTGCGTCAGTCCCAAGCACCGCGATGCGATGCAGCGCCAGCGCCGTGGCATCGGCAAGCAGTTCGGCCCCAGTCGGCGCCCCATGCTGATCGGCTACAACGCTCAGCGTTTCGCGCTCTTTTGCCAGACGGATCATGGTCTTCGCAAAATTACCGCCATGCAAAGCGAATACCCAGCTTGTACGCAAAATCAGATGTCGCGCGCCGCTGGCCCGAATACGTTCCTCGCCTAAGAATTTAGTGCGGCCATATACCGACAAAGGATTCACAGGATCGGTCTCACGCCAAGCGCCTTCTTTCGTGCCGTCGAAAACGTAGTCAGTCGAGTAATGCACCAGCCAGGCGCCCGACGCGGCGGCTTCCTCGGCAAGCACACCAGGCGCAACAGCATTGCATACCTGAGCCGATGCCTCGTCACTTTCCGCCTTGTCTACCGCCGTATAGGCGGCGGCGTTGACAATCACATCCGGGGTGTAACCGCGCACCAGGGCACGCAACGATTCGGGTTCACTGAAGTCGGCCTCGCTACGCCCGCAGGCAAGCAACTCACCCAGCGGTGCGAGCGCGCGCTGAAGCTCCCAGCCCACCTGACCATCCTTGCCAAGCAAAAGGATCTTCACGCACCCGCCTTCTCATTTGCGTAGTGCCTGTCGACCCATTCGAGATAGGCGCCGCTCGTGACGTTGTGCACCCATTCCCCGTTCGCCAGATACCATTCGACCGTCTTGCGGATGCCGGTCTCGAAGGTCTCGGCCGGACACCAGCCCAGTTCGCTCTCAAGCTTGCTGGCATCGATCGCGTAGCGGCGATCATGACCAGGACGATCCGTCACGAAAGTCATCTGCGAAGCATACGACTCGCCATCGGCACGCGGGCTCAGTTCGTCGAGAATTGCGCACAATGTCCGCACCACGTCGAGATTGGCCTTCTCGTTCCAACCGCCGACGTTATATGTCTCGCCAAGGCGACCATCGGCCAGCACACGACGGATCGCACTGCAGTGATCAGTAACATACAACCAGTCGCGGATCTGCTGACCGTCGCCATAGATCGGCAGCGGCTTGCCGGCCAACGCGTTGTGGATCACCAGCGGAATCAGCTTTTCAGGGAAGTGATACGGGCCGTAGTTGTTCGAACAGTTAGTCGTCAGTACCGGGATGCCATAGGTATGGTGGTAAGCGCGGACCAGGTGGTCGGACGCTGCCTTGCTGGCAGAATATGGGCTATTGGGCTCATAACGATTCTGCTCGTTGAACGCCGGCGCGTCGTGCGATAACGAACCGTAAACTTCGTCGGTCGACACGTGCAGGAAGCGGAATGCCGGACGCGCGTCGGGCTCCAGGCCGTTCCAGTAGGCGCGCACAGCTTCCAGCAGATTGAAAGTGCCGACGATATTGGTTTGAATGAAGGCGCCAGGGCCTTCGATCGAACGGTCAACGTGGCTTTCTGCGGCGAAGTTCAAAACCGCACGAACCTTGTGCTCAGCCAGCAGACGCCCCACCAAAAGCCCATCGCCAATGTCGCCGCGCACGAAGTGGTGCCGGGGATTGTTTTCCAGGCTGGCGAGATTCTGGAGATTGCCTGCGTAGGTCAGTTTGTCGAGATTGACGACTGGCTCGTCATGGTGGCCCAGCCAGTCGATGACGAAGTTCGAGCCAATAAAGCCCGCTCCGCCCGTCACAAGGATGGTCATTCCTGCGCTTCCTGGGGAAAGTCGGGGATCGCGCAACGCTATGGCGCGTGGCCGATCCTGAAAGTTATAAGGGCGAGCGGCATTTCATCTCAGACCAGCTACGCAAGAATCATACATCGCTAGACCCTGATTTGCGCGGTTGCTCACCTGATATAGATACCTGACGCAAGCGTAATATTCTGGCTACATTTTCCGAGTGATTGTATCTCTTTGTCAATGCTGCACGATGTCATTTCGTCAAACGACAGGGATAATCAGCCTCGGAAAGAGCAATTGAATAGAATAGCGAATAGCTTAGCGAGGAAGAGCTTACCCTCACTTACTAAATATTGAGCAGTAGAAATGCGGCGGAGCAAGGCGGGCTTGCTCGAATAATACTCCATCACGCCGCCTTCGCCGCCCTCAGCAACGCCTCAATCCCCTGCGCCTCCACCGGCCTGCTGAAACAATACCCCTGCATCTGGTCACACCCGTGATCATGCAAGAACGCCAGCTGCGCCGACGTCTCCACCCCTTCCGCGATCACGTTCAGCTTCATCGAATGCGCCAGCGCGATCACCGCGTTCACGATCGCGGCATCGTCCGCATCCTGCGTTAGATCACTCACAAACGAGCGGTCGATCTTGAGGCTATGGATCGGAAAGCGCTTCAGGCTCGCCAGGCTCGAATACCCGGTCCCGAAATCATCGATCGCCAGCTGCACGCCCATCTTCGCCAGCCTGGCCATGGTCTCGGCGGCGGCGGCAGGGTTCTGCATCAAGACGCTCTCGGTGATCTCCAGCGTCAGGCTGCGCGGATCGCAGCCGGTCTTCGCCAGCAGCGCGGCTACGCGCTGGGCCACGTCCTGGCCCAGGAACTGGCGCGCCGACAGGTTCACGCTCATCCGCAACAACGGTAGTCCCTGGCGCAGCCAGGCGACCTGCTGCGCCATCGCGGTTTCCAGCACCCATTCGCCGATCGGCACGATCAGGCCGGTTTCCTCGGCCAGCGGGATGAAGTCGGATGGCGCCACCATCGGCTGGCCGTGCGGCTTCCAGCGCAGCAGCGCTTCCACGCCGTGCACGGCGCCCGTCGTGATGTCGACCACCGGCTGGTAGTGCAGCAGGAATTCCTGGCGCTGCAGCGCGCGTTGCAGCGCGCCTTCCATGCGCAGATGCTCCACCGACTGGGCGCCCATGTCGGCCGCGTAGAAACTGTAGTGGTTGCCGCCCGTGCCTTTGGACTGGTACATGGCGCTGTCGGCGCACTTGAGCAGGGTCGCGGCGTCCAGGCCGTCACGCGGGTACATCGCGATGCCGATCGAGCCGGTCGGGAAGACCTCTTGCCCGCACAGCAGCAGCGGCTGGAACAGGTTACCCAGCAGCTTGTGCGCCACCTTGGCCGCGTCGCCCTCCCCGGCCAGCTCGGGCAAGACCACCACGAATTCGTCGCCGCCCTGGCGCGCCACGGTGTCGCTCTCGCGCAGGCTCGACGACAGGCGGCGCGCGATCTCCACGATCAGCTGGTCGCCGGCGTCGTGGCCCAGGCTGTCGTTGACGTGCTTAAAACGGTCCAGGTCGATAAACATGACCGCCACCTGCGTGCCGGCGCGGTGCGAGTGCACGATGGCGTGCGCCAGGCGGTCCTGCAGCAGCAGCCGGTTCGGCAGGCCCGTCAGGGCGTCGTGGTTGGCCATGCGCAGCAGCGCTTCCTCGGCGCGCTTGCGGCGCGAGATGTCCTCGACCACCGCGATGAAGCGCTGGTTGCCGTTGGCGTCGCGCATCATCGACACGCTCACGTTCACCCAGATTGGCGTACCGTCGCGGCGCAGCAGGCGGCGCTCGCGCTGGTAGTCGCCGATTTCTCCGGCGCGCAAGCGTTTCGCCAGCGCCAGTTCGTCGGGCAAGTCGTCTTCAAACGTCAGTTGCTGGAAGAAACGCTGCAACAGCTCCACCTCGGTGTAGCCCAGGATCTGCGCCATCTTGCGGTTTACGCGCAGCAGGCGTCCATCCTTGCCCAGCAGCACGATGCCGACCGCCGCCTGGCTGAAGGTCAGGCGGAAGAATTCCTCGCTCGCCTGCAGGCGCAGGCGCGCCTTGCGGCGGAACGTGATGTCCTGGCCGATCAGCAGCAACAGGTAGCCGCCCGCCTGCCGGGTACGGCGTACGTTGAAATCCACATAGCGTACGCCGTCGGCGCGGCCGTCCAGGGTAACCTGCACATTGTCCTGCGGCGCGCCGGTGCGCAGCGCCTCGTCGACGCGGGCCGCCAGTTCCGGGTCGGGCAGCAACTGGTCGAGCGGGAGACCGGCCGCGATCGCGTCTTCCGGCGCGCCGATCAGGTCGGCCATGGCGCGGTTCATCGAGCGCACCTTGCGGTCGGCGTCCACCACCACCAAGCCGGCCGGCATGCCGTCGATCACTTGCTCGAGGTAGTTGCGGTTCTGGAGCAGCTTGCGCTGGCCGGCGTGGCCGTAGGTGTCCAGCGCCAGGCCGATGTCGAAACAGACCACCTTCAGCACCGAATCCCAGGCTTCGACGAAGCGTGCCGGATCGTCGTGCAGCTTGTGCTTCAGCATGCCGGATAGTTCGGACAGGTATTTGCGGTAGGCGCCGATATACCATTTCGGGTCGAGCCCGATGCGCTGGTGGGCGGCGCCTACCCGCAAGCGCTCGTGGATATAGGCTTCGCCGTAATCGCCCGCCGTCAGGCTGCTGAAATAGGCCGCCTGCGCACGCCGCAGGCGCGCCGTGGTATCGGCATCGCCGAGCAGATCGCGCAGGTGCGGGAAGGCCAGCAAGTGCGCGTAGAAGTTGTCCGAGAAGGTGTCGCGCTCCTGTTCCAGCAGCTCGTGCAGCTCGCGCAGCACGGCGGCGTCGCGCTCCCCGAACTGCAGGAAATCCTTGCGTGCCGCGATTTCCTCGTCGTCCAGCCCGATCTCACGCGCGAGGACGTCGATCATTTCCCGGGTTTCCCTCATGCGAACCGCCGCACGTGCGCTGGCCGCAAGACCGGATATGATCTACTGGATTGCTTCTGGATTGTCATCGGGCAAGACTTGGCCTGGGGGTCGACCAAGATTTAATCTCTATCAGGGTATTTACTTGCATGATAGCAAACCGGATGCTGGGCGGTCCCGGCAGCGTTGACCCCTGTTGTTAATTGGTCAATGGCAACGGTAGTTACTTGAACCAGATCAAGTTGCGGCAAGCGGCGGCGATCCGGTTTGCGCCGGATCCGCCTGCGGCAAGAAGATGATGAAACTCGAACCACGGCCCGGGCCGGCGCTCTCGACGCTGATCGTTCCCTCATGCAGCTCCACGATGCGGCGCACGATATACAGCCCCAGGCCCAGGCCACTTGCATTGGCCTGAGTCTGCAGGGTGAACGCACCGAAGACATGCGGCAGGTCGTGGGCGGCGATGCCCTGGCCGCTGTCGTTGACCCGGATGTACACGGCGTCGGCGGCGCCGGCAATAACGACTTCGACCGATCCGCCTTCGTCGGTGAACTTGATCGCATTGAGGATCAGGTTCCACAACACCTGCTGCAGCCGGCGCGGGTCGGCGTGCACCAGGAAACGGTCGCCGAAATCGGCCGGCGTCACCCTGAACGCGATGTGCTTGTCGTGCGCCTTCGCTTCGATGGTCGATACCGCTTCGCGCACGATCCGGCCCAGCGATACCGGGCTGCGCTCGACCGACATCGTGCCGGTGAGCGTGCGGGCGGCGTCGATCAGGTCCTCGACCATGGCCGCTTCCTGGCGCACGTGCACCCGCATCGCCGTCAATGCCGCTGTCAGCGCCGGCGGCGGGTCCTGCAGGGTCTTCGACAGCAGGTCGATGCGCATCGCCAGCGCTGACAGCGGCGTGCGCATCTCGTGCGAGACGGTGGCCAGGAACAGGTCGCGCGTCTGGCTGACGCGATGGAGTTCGTCGATCGTGTCGCGCTGGCGGTCGAGCGAATCGGCCAGCGTGCGCAGCAGTGCACGGAAGGTGGCCAGCCGTCCCGCGGCCAGCGGCGCTTCCAGCCGCACTTCATTCCACAGTGCCTGGCCTGGCAGGCCCAATAACCTGGCCAGTTGTTCGCATGCCATGGGAGAGCTGAAGTCGCTCCAGCGCCAGCCGAATACCACCGCGCCATAGCGCTCGCCAGCGCGGGTCAGGGGCAGGCCGCACACCCGCATGCCGTGGAACTCTTCTTCGGCGTAGTCGACCGCGCCGGTCAGCGCCGCGACGATCCGCCGATCGACCGCCGAACCCGGGCCATCCTCGTGCCACAGGCACGATGTGCCCAAGAGGCGGGCGGTTTGCGAGCCCAGCATCGGCCCGAGGCGGCGCCCTCCCCCGATGTCGTACGCCGACACCACCATGCCGCTCGTCTGGCAGAACTGCAGCAGCGGCGCCTGCCACTCGCTCCAGTCGAGCTGCGGCGAGTGGGATTGGGCGATGCGAATCACGTCGGGTCTTCGACCGGCTGCTCGACCGATGGAGGAAGCGCCTCGCCTTGCGCGACCGCGACCTCGATGGCGGGGCTATGGCGCGTAGGCGAGCGCGACAATAAACTCGAGTAGGCCGAGAACGGCAGCTGCGGGACCGCGTTGACCTGGCTTGCCGCCGAGGTGTTCTCTTCGAGCAGGGCCACGCCGCCGGCGGCGATGACGTATTCGCGGGTAACCTGCTGGATGCGGCTGCCGCGCACCTTCGGAATCGCGATCGCACGGCGCAAGACCGTGGAAATCTCGACGTAGCTCAGCAGGATGATATTGTCGACCAGGTGCGATCCCTTGAGTTCTTCGCTGATCTGCGACACCCCCAGCAGTTCAGGGCTCTCGTAGTTGAAGAACACCGTGGCCAGCCGGTTCTTGAAATGGGTTGCCACCGCATACAGGAAGTCGGCCACCTCGGTACGGCTGGCCAGCTCGTAGACGGCGACCGAGTCGAACACGATGCAGTCGATGCCTTCGCGCTCGACCAGGCTGGTGACGTGGTCGAAGTGCACGTCCAGTTCCAGTTCGAGCGGCGACTCGTACAGCAGGAACAGTTCGCCACGATCCATCATGCCCTGCAGATCGAAGCCGAGCGATGCGGCGTTGCGGATCAGCTGGCGTGGATGTTCGTCGAGCGTGACCAGCAGGGTCTTGCGGCCGGCCTGGGCCGCCGCGGTCAGAAACTGCACCGACAGCACGGTCTTGCCGGTTCCCGAAATGCCGCTCACCATGGTGACCGAACCTTCGTACAGGCCGCCGTCCATCAGGACGTCGATGGCGGGGGCGCCGGTCGAAATACGTTGTTCCGAGGTCGGCTGGTCGTCCAGCAGCTTGGGGCGCGACTGCGCGCGCCGGTACACATGCACGCCCTGGTGCGCCTCGATGCGCATGGTGTGGCTGCCGCCGATGAAATCCTGCCCGCGCGACTTGGCCACCGTCAGGCGCCGCTCGACCCGGCGCTTGTGCTCGGCCCGGCTCAGTTCGATGATCGTATCGAACACGAAGCGTTCGTGCGCGGGCGTCGCCAGCGACTCGTCGCGTTCGGCCGTGACCATGGTGGTCACGCCGAGCCGGTTGAGGCCTTCGATCAGGACGTGGACGTCCTCGCGGAACGGCAGGTCATGCACCTCGGCGTACAGGCGCATCGGTGTCAGGCCGTCGACCAGCAGCCGCTTGGCGCCCATGCCGCGCAGCGCATCGGCGAACACGCCGTCGCCGTTGCGGAACTCGGACAGCAGCACGGCAGGGCTGGTCTGGATGATCTTGACCTTTCCGGCGTCGATCTGCGCCTGCAGGTCCCAGTCGAAGCCCGCGGCATCGCGCAGCAGCTTGGCCGAATCGAGCTCGAACGACACGATCACGCCAGGCTCGTCATATTGCGCGGCGCCCGCGTGGATGAAACCGAGGCCGAGTGTCGTCTTGCCCGAGCCCGGCGGGCCTTCGACGATCAGGTTGTTATGGCGCGGAATGCCACCCAGGAGGATTTCATCGAGTCCTGCGATGCCGGTTCTGATCAGATCGTCCACGTTGCTGCTTTCTGTATAAGGTTGTTGCAGAGTTAAATTCAGGAGACAGTCTAGCAGTTGCCGGGCGTATCTGTTGACATGCATCCACGGGTGATCGGGTATGGCCGGCGCACCATTCACCTTCCGATGAAGCGTGCGCAAGTCCAGCGCCATCCGGTCTTGCAATAGCACAAAGTTCGCCACAAATATCAGAGGGAAAGTGTTTGATGGACACATTTCAAGGAGCCCATCGTGACGCTATCCCCTCTTCCGTTACAGATCGCCACCGCGGTACTCGGCTGCGCCATGTCAGCCAGCGCCGTCGCCACCGTCGCGGTGATACTGACCCCGCTGCAGCCGACAGTCGACCGCGGCGGCGATGTGCTCGTGCGCGTCGTCATGACCAATACATCGGCCACCTCCCAGCACCTGCTGCGCTGGCGCACGCCGCTCGACGGGGTGGAGTCGCCCCTGTTCGAGGTGCGCCGCGACGGCCAGCCGGTGCGCTATCTCGGCCGGCGCATCAAGCGCGCGCCGCCGGGGCCGGCGGACTATGTGCGGCTCGATCCGGGCGCCTCGCTCAGCGAGACGGTCGAGCTGTCCCGCTTGTACGAGATGAGCGTGACCGGCAGCTACACGATCCGCTACCGCAGCGCCGCCATGCCCGCGCCGGGCGCCGCGCTGCAGCCGGTGGCGGGTGAACTGGTATCGACACCGGTGAACATCTGGGTCAATGGCCCCCTGCCGCGCGGCAGCAGGATCGCGGCCGTGGCGCCGGAGCCTGGCCAGCCCGGCCTTCACTATGCCAACTGCTCGAACGCCCAGCAGGAACACCTGGGGACGGCGATGGCTGCGGGGCGGGCGATGGCGGCCGGCGGCCATGCTTATCTCACGTCGGGCAAGGGGTATGGCGAACGCTATACGACCTGGTTCGGGGCGCCGGACGCGGCGCGCGGCGCCAGGGTCACCAGCAATTTCACGGCGATCAAGGACGCTTTCGAGAACAAGCCGGTCAAGATCGATTGCGATTGCAATGAGCCGTATTTTGCGTATGTGTATCCGGCGCGGCCATATACCGTATGGGTGTGCAAGGCGTTCTGGGCCGCGGCCGTGACCGGCACCGATTCACGCGGCGGCACGCTGCTGCATGAGCTCAGCCATTTCGAGGTGGTGGCGGCGACCGATGACCATGTGTACGGCCAGGCCGGCGCCGCCGAACTGGCCCGCTCGGCGCCGGACCGGGCGATCAATAACGCCGATTCACATGAGTATTTTGGCGAGAACACGCCACCGCAGCAATGATGGTCGGGCGCCGCATGTGCGATACATCGTGGGGTGGTTGGACGCGTGGACGGCGAGCCGTCCACCCTACAGCCGCCCTTACCCTAAATGGGGTGGATGGCCCTGCCATCCATCCTACAGCCGCCCTTGCATTAAAGTGGGGTGGACGGCTCTGCCGTCCACGCGTCCAACCACTGCATGCATCACAACGCAACCGCGATCTGAACGCGTGGACGGCGAGCCGTCCACCCTACAGCCGCCCTTGCACAAAGTGGGGTGGACGGCTCTGCCGTCCACGCGTCCAACCACTGCATGCATCACAACGCAACCGCGATTTGAACGCGTGGACGGCAAGCCGTCCACCCTACAGCCGCCCTTACACAAAGTGGGGTGGATGGCTCTGCCGTCCACCCCACAGCCGCCCTTGCACTAAGTGGGGTGGACGGCTCTGCCGTCCACGCGTCCAACCACCGCATGCATCACAACGCAACCGCGATCTGAACGCGTGGACGGCGAGCCGTCCACCCTACAGCCGCCCTTAAACTAAGTGGGGTGGACGGCGAACCGTCCACCCCACAATGCGTCTAGCCACAATTCGTCTGCCGACGGTTCGTCTGGCGCACGGTTCGGGTCGGCGTTAAGGCAAGCAGGCGCCCTACCGCTGCGTAAACGAAAACTTCACCGGAATCGCCGGACTGCTCTTGATACTCGCCGCATCGAGCTTGCCCGGATTGGCCAGCCACGGCCCCGCATAGCGGATCTCGTAGCTGTGCTGCCCCGGCTTGAACGCGTACGCCTGGGTGATGTCGATCGTGTTCAGGTGGGTGGTCTGCGGCTTGACCTCGAGGTAATCGGCCAGGCCCGGCGCGGCGCGCTTGACCATGCGGCCGGTATAGGCCACTTCTTCGGCCGGCGTGCGCAGGCTGAAGCGCGGGGCGGTCAGGTCGTCGCCGAGGGCGATCTCGCGCGGGATCCACACCGACTGGTCACTGCGGTTCTCGATCAGCACGCGTACCTTGACCGACGTCGAACCGGTCTCGACCTCGAGCCGGTGATGCACGTTCACCTTGGCCTCCACCGCCTTGACGACGCCGACCACGCCGCCCAGCGCCAGCAGCGTTGCCAGCACGGTCGCCGGCATGCTTCGTTTGACATGCATCTTCACTCCTTCGGACACGGGGCCATATGGTTTGATCGAGCGAACGCCTTCGCGGCGAGCGCAATACGATTATGACACGACTCGCCTAACCGGTTCAGGGCAGTATGTTACCGCCTGTTTCAGGCAAGGCCGCCAGGATGGTTACCGCCACCCGCCGGTTGCGCGTCTGGCCGGCCGGGTCCGTGTTCGGCGCCACCGGCCGCGTGTCGGCAAAGCCGATCGCCGACAAGCGCGCGGCCGGCAGGCCGTTGTCGATGAACAGCCGCACCACGCTCGAGGCGCGCGCGGTCGACAGCTCCCAGTTCGACGGATAGATCGCGCTCGCGATCGGCAAGTCGTCGGTATGGCCCTCGACCTCGATGCGGTGGGTGTCGTCCTTGAGCAGGCCGGCCACCGCGCCCAGCACTTCGCGCGCCTCGGGGTCGAGCACGGCCTGGCCCTGCTCGAACAGCACGCTGGCATTGATCTCGACGCTGATGCCGCGCGCATTCTGCGTTACCCGTACCTGGCCCGACTTCACCAGCGGCAGCAGGGTCGCCGACAGCTCGCGCGCCATCACGCCCATGCGCTCCTGCTCGCGCCGCGCGGCTTCGTTGCGCTTGCGGTTGATGATGTGCGACAGCGGCAGCACCGGCTCGACATTGGTGCTGACCTGCGTGGCCGCGCCGCGGCCGCCGAAGGCGTCGCCCAGGGCGTCGGACAGCACCTGGTACTTGCCCTCGTTGACGATGGAAATCGCGTACATCACCACGAAGAAGGCGAACAGCAGCGTGATCAGGTCGGCGTACGAGATCAGCCAGCGCTCGTGGTGCTCTTGCGGGACGTCGTCGTCGTAGCGCTTGCGGGCCATGACCGTTCGCGTCAGTGGCGCGCCAGCAGGCTGGCGACGCGCTCGTCGACCACGCGGCCATGGTCGCCGCTGGCGAGGTCGGCGAAGACTTCGGCCAGGATCTCGTATTGCGAGACGCGGTCGTTGACGATGGCCTTGAGTTTGGTGCCCACCGGGAAGAAGAACAGGTTGGCCAGGCCGACCCCGTACACGGTCGAGACGAATGCGACCGCGATGCCGGAACCCAGGCGCGCCGGGTCGGACAGGTTTTCCATCACCTGGATCAGGCCCAGCACGGCGCCCAGGATGCCGATCGTCGGCGCATAGCCAGCCGCCGATTCCCAGATGCGCGCCGCCTGTCTCTGGGCGAATTCGTAGCCGTTGATCTCGTGTTCGAGCAGGCTGCGCAGTTTATCCGGCCCGATGCCGTCGACCACCAGGCGCAAGCCCTTGGCGACGAACGGGTCGGCCTTGTTCATGTATTGTTCGAGCGCCAGCAGGCCGTCGCGCCGCGCCGACTGGCTCCACATCGTGATGTCGCGCGACAGTTTCAGGCGGCCGTTCTTCGGCGGCCTGAACACCCAGCGCAGCATGCCGAGGCCGCGCAGGAAGGTGCGCGCTTCGCTCTGCAGCAATACGGCGCCGAAGGTGCCGACGACGACAATGGCGAAGGCGGCCGGCTGCATCAGCGATGCGAACCTGCCGCCGTCGAAGGTGTAGCCGAGGAAGATGCCGGCGAGCGCCAGCACCAGGCCGATTACGCTGGCCCAGTCCATATATGCTCCCGCAAGGTGGTGCGCAGGCGCGCAACGGCCTGGGTGTGCAGCTGCGACACCCGCGATTCGGAGACGCCCATGACGGCGCCGATTTCCTTGAGGTTCAGTTCTTCTTCGTAGTACAGGCCCATCAACAGTTTCTCGCGCGGCGGCAGGTTGTCGATGGCCTCGATCACCGCCTGGCGGAAGTCGGTTTCCATCAGGCCGCGCAGCGGATCGCTGTCGTCCACCGCATAGCGGTCAAGGAAGTTGCCGTCGCCGTCGTCATCACGGAAATCCTCGTAATAGACCAGCTGGTGGCCGCCCGAGTCGGCCAGCATCTCCTGGTAATCCTCGAGCGACAGATCGAGCGACTTCGCCACTTCGGTTTCGCTGGGCGGACGGCCCAGGCGCTGCTGCAGCGCGTGCATCGCGCCCTCGACCTTGCGCATGTTCTGGCGCGTGCTGCGCGGCATCCAGTCGCTGCTGCGCAGTTCGTCGAGCATGGCGCCGCGGATGCGCAGCACCGCGTAGGTCTCGAACTGCGCACCGTGGTTGTCTTCGTAGCGGTTGATCGCGTCCAGCAGGCCGATCATGCCGGCTTGCACCAGGTCATCCACTTCCACCGAAGGCGGCAGCTTGGCCTTCATGTGGTGGGCAAGGCGCTTTACCAACGGCATATGCTCCGTCAGCAAAGAATTCTTGTCCGCTTTCCCTTTGACCGTGTACATGCTGGTGTGCGTCTTTTCTCTATGCTTGTGCTATGCGCGTTGCGTTGTCGATCAAGAACCGAAGTGGGCCGCACTGCCCTGCTTGCCGAACTGCGGCATGGCGTGCAGCGCGAACTTGCCGGCCAGCTGGCGAAACGCGATCGAGGCGCCGGCCAGCGGGAAGGCGTCGACCACGGCCCGGCCCAGGCGTGCGGCGCGGTGCAGGTATTCGTCGGCCGGCACCGAGCCCATGAAACTGAGCTTGACGGCGAGATAACGTGTTGCCGCTGCTGACATATTATCGTATACCACCTTGGCCTCTGCCTCTGTCGCACCGGTAACGAGGATGCCGAACGGGCGCCGGCCCAGGTGCATCGACAGCCGCTTGATCAGCGCATACGCGCTGGTGATCGAGCTGGCGCTGGTGGATACCTGCACCACGATCTCGGAACCGGCCATCGAGGCCACCGGGAAATCGCCGTCCGGGCCGAGTTCGGCGTCGACGATCACGATGGCCGCCTGCGTGGCCAGCACGTCGAAGGTCTTGCCGAGGCGGCGCGCATCGTTGTGCGATTCGGGCACGCCCATCGGCACCACCGAGAAGCCCTGCGGCACCGGGCGGATCACCTGGTTCAGGGCGCTTTCCTGGCGCGCGACCTGCAGCAGCGATGCGCCGCGGTTCAAGCCCAGGCGGCGCGCGACGCCGTATTCGACTTCGCAGGCGTCCACGATCAGCACGTCGTTGCCGGTCTGGGCCAGCGAGGCGCCCAGGTTGACCAGCATGGCGCCCTTGTCGTCCTCGGGCGTGGCGGACAGAAAAGTGACCACGCGCGGACGCGGGCCCTGCAGCATGCGGCGCAGGCCTTCGGCCTGGTCGAAATCGAAACTAGCCAAGGTTCACCTCGCGTGCGCCGGCGGTTTGGGCGGCTGCGGCCATCATCACCGGCAGGTCGGTATCGGCAAGCTGCGCGCCGGCCGCGTTGCCGCGGTTGCGGAAGGCGCAGTCCACCAGCAGGTTGCGGTCGGCCACGTGCAAGTCTTCCGGCACGCGCTGGCCGTTCGAGATGTAGTGCAGGTTCAGCTTCTGGCGGATCACGATGTCGAGCACGCCGCCGATCGATGCGGCTTCGTCCATCTTGGTCATGATCGCACCGTGCAGGCCGCTGCCCTGGTAGGCGCGCACCACTTCGTTCAGGGTCTCGTTGGTCGCGGTCGAATTCAGGCACAGCAGGCGCTTCACTTCGGCGCCCGAGCTCGACAGCATGGCGACCTGCTCGGCCACCATGTGGTCGCGCTGCGACATGCCGATGGTGTCGATCAGCACGGTGTGCTTGTTGCGCAGTTCCTTCAGGGCGATGCGCAGGTCGGCTTCGTCCTTTACCGAGTGCACCATCACGCCCAGGATCTTGCCGTAGATGCGCAGCTGCTCGTGGCCGCCGATACGGTAGGCATCGGTGGTGATCAGGGCCAGCTTGTCCGGGCCGTGGCGCATCACGCAGCGCGCGGCCAGCTTGGCGGTGGTGGTGGTCTTGCCGACGCCGGTCGGGCCGACCAGGGCGAACACGCCGCCCTGCTCGAGCATCGCGTCCTCGTTGCCGATGGTGTTCAAGTTGCGAGCCAGCACGGTCTTTACCCAGCGCATGGCGTCGGCGGCGTCTTTCGCCGCCGGCATTTTCTCGATCATGTAGCGCGCCAGGGTGGCCGAAAAACCAGCCGCCAGCATCTCGCGCAGCACGGTCGCCTTGTGCGGCTCGCGCTGGGCGGTGGCGTTCCACGACAGTTCGGCCAGCTGCGTTTCCATCAGGCCGCGCATGGCGCGGATCTCGTTCATCATCCCGCTCATTTCGGCGGCCGCCGATTCCTTGGCCTGGGCGATGGCGGCGCTCATCATCGAGGTCATGGCGGTCATGTCGATGGTCGGCTCCGGGGCCGGGGCGCGGCGCTCGGCGTAGGTCGGGGCTGGTTCGACGTGGGCGGCTGGAGCGGCCGCTGCGGTGAACCCGGGCGCTGCTGGCGCTGTATCCTGCAGGCGGCGCGACATGAAGGGCGCCCTGGCCAGCGCTGGCGCGTCGAGCTGCAGTTGCGGCGCCGGCTGGGCCAGTTCCGAGTCCGCGGCCGGGGCGGCCAGCGAAGCCACGTCGTCATTGTCGAGCGCCAGGATCTCGACCTGGCCGTCGACTGGACGGTTGGAGAGGATGACGGCATCTGGTCCAAGGGCTTCGCGCACCTTGCGCAAGGCATCCCGGGAAGTTGCTGCCGTAAATTTCTTCACCTTCATCTAGTTCTCCGCGCTTCAGTTCTGCATGACGGGCACGATGCCAGTCGACAGGAAGCATTATTGACGATGCCACTAGGAAACCATCAGGGGAAAAGGATGGGGAAAATGGTCTATTTCGTCGGGACCAGTAAAAACGATAATCTTTGACGGGATGGCAAGCCCTGCCGGGCATGGGCTCACGCCGGCCAGGATGTGCGAGCAGATGATGGATGCCGACAGCCAGCTGTCAGCGGCCAGGGCTGCGGCTTCTGGACTTGCTTGCTTTGGTCGCGCTGGACGACGCTGAAGTCGCCGGGCCGCTACTGGATGCATCCGGTGGTTGCGCAGCTTGTGCGGGTTGTGCGGGTTGTGGCGCGACCGGCGCCCTACTGCGCCAGTTCGGACGGCTCGACGCCGCCTGTTCGGATACGCGCGAACCGCTCGCGGCCACCTGCCGATCTGGCTGGCCTGGCACGCCCCGCGCGGGTCGCGGCAAACTGTTGGTCTCCGCACGACGCCATGGTGTGTTCCCTGCTGCCCCCGACGTGGTCGCCCCCGCGCGCGCGGTAGTTTGACGTGGGCTCATTCCAGTGTTGACTGTATTTTGCCTGGCGGGTTCGGCAGGAGCAGCAGCCCTCATGGTGGCCGATGCCCGCCATGAGCCTCCAGGAACCGGGGCGGTAGACGCCACATGGAGCCGTGCCGGCGTTGATTGCACCAGTACCGATGGAGAACGGAAGTTGCCCATCGCCGTCGGTACGAGGCCTGGTGCCGGCGGGGGTGGCGGGGGTGGCGGTACTGGCGTGCGTGCCGATAGTGTCGCTGGCGGCGTTGCGGGCGCAGAGGCCGAAGCCACGGTGGATGCTGCCAGCGCCGCTGGTGCGGGCGCCGATGCACCTTGGTCTGGATGCGTCATGATGCGCTCCAAGACTTTGGCATGGACTTTTTCCAAGCCCTCTACATACCAGTCGCGTTCCGAGATGCGAGCTTCAAAGCCTGGGTCGCGTCTTATGAGATTCTGTTTCTGGCGTTCATATTCTTGTATCGCTGCTTGAATCCGCTGATTCTCCGCCGAGTTTTGGGATAGTAGCCCGCGCATCGCAGAGTCAATCTCCACAAGGCGCTTCTGATCATCAGTCTGGCGCAAAGGCGGTATGGCCTGTGACTCAAGTAATTGATTTTTGGTCTTAGCATCCTCGAGTAAAAGCTGCATTCGGGAAATTTCTTCGCTATTTGCCCTGACGATCCGCTGACGCTCGCCGATCTCCCTTCCTAACTTTTCCCACTCCTTCGCCTGCGTTTTTATATTTTTCGGATATATGACGTTAGTGAATTGCAATAGAGAAATATCATGACTAAATGATGAAACCCTTCTCAATTCATCATCCAGTGGCTTGATTTTTCCGTCCTTACCGTCGATCGCGTCCTGTATGTCCTTCAGGGTCTGCTTGCACGCCTTGTCCTCGACGGCCAGTATGAAATAGTTCTTGTTATCGGTGACCGGAAAATGGTAGTGCTTCGAAAGATCATACGTGAACGAGGTTTCCTCGTAAAACTCACGCACTGCGGCTGCTGTTAGCTGGTCTTGCTCTCCCGGTTCGACCCGGCCACCGCTCATTACCCAGTTTGACGCATTGGCTGGTGTCGAAAAATCGCGTACCTCCACCCCTTTGTCTCTTGTCCGCCTGTCGGTTTTCTGCCCCAACAGATAATAAGGCCCCTGTTTCTCAAGGTGATATGGAAGTAGATAAGCTCTCAAAATAATCCTCCAAACAACAATCCGGGTAGACTGGACTTTCGCCCATCTGGCATGAGCGCTCGCGATACTACTGAGCACTGCTGACTTGCTTCTACGCTTACTTACGTTGAAGAGCACGAATTGGATGCTGCGAGGATTCTCAAAGCTCACACGGGCTCGGGAAATGTCGTCTTATCGGCGGGGCACGGTCGACACGTACCAGGACCGGGGCGGGTTTATCGTATGAACGATAGGATTAGAAATAAAGACCGAATGCAGCTGGCGCAGAATGCCGGTTGCACCGGCTCATCGTGGCGCCAGGTGGGCGGCACTCCGCCCACCCCGCAGGCCATTGACGTAGCTATTTACCCCGGTACGCCCACCAGGCTCGTCACCCGAATGGTTTTGCTTTCCGGCACTTCCGCATGCGACAGCACCTTCAGCTGCGGCACGGCGCGGCGCAGGAAGCGCGACAGCAGCACGCGCAGCGGGGCCGGCACCAGCAGCACCGGGGTGTGGCCCATCTGCTCTTGCTGGTTGGCCGCGTTGGCCGCCTGCTGGGCGATGGTGTCGGCCAGGCCCGGCTCGATGCCGGTGCCGTCGCCGCCATTGCCCATCGCCTGCATCAGCAGACGCTCGAGGCGGTTGTCGAGAGTCATCACCGACAGCTCGTTCTCGCCCGGGAACAATTGCTGGACGATGGCGCGACCCAGGGCGACACGCACTACGGCGGTCAGTTCCGACGGATCCTGCGTCATGTTCGTGTGTTCCGACAGCGCCTCGATGATCGAGCGCATGTCGCGGATATGCACGCCTTCGACCAGCAGGTTCTGCAGCACTTTCTGCAGGGTCGACAGCGAGACGACCTTGGGCACCAGGTCTTCGACCAGCTTCGGCGTGTCCTTGCCCAGGTGATCCAGCAGCGCCTGCACTTCCATGCGGCCCAGCAGTTCCGATGCGTGCGTGGTGATCAGGTGGTTCAGGTGGGTCGCGACCACGGTGCCGGCGTCGACCACGGTGTAGCCCATGCTCTGCGCCTGGTCGCGCAGGCCCGCCTCGATCCAGGTGGCCGGCAGGCCGAAGGCCGGATCGGTGGTCGCCACGCCCGGCAGCGTGCCGCTGGCCATGCCGGGGTTGATCGCCAGGAACTGGCCGTTCATCGCTTCGCCGCTGCCTACTTCCACGCCCTTGAGCGTGATGCGGTAGGCCGACGGCTTCAGTTCCAGGTTGTCGCGGATGTGCACCGGCGGCGCCAGGAAGCCCACTTCTTGCGCGAACTTCTTGCGGATGCCCTTGATGCGCTTGAGCAGCTCGCCGCCCTGGTTCTTGTCGACCAGCGGGATCAGGCGGTAGCCGACTTCCAGGCCCAGGGTGTCGACCGGCATGACGTCTTGCCAGGTCGCTTCTTCGCTCTCGGCGGGCGCCGACTTGGCGGCGGTGGCGTCGGCGGCGGCCGCGGCCGCGGCTTCCTCCATGGCTGGGGCAGCCTTCTTGCGCTTGGAGATCATGTAGCCGGCGCCGGCCAGCGAACCGGCCAGCAGCAGGAACACCAGGTTCGGCATGCCCGGGATCAGGCCCAGGCCGCCGATGATGGCGGCAGTGATGTACATCGCTTCCGGACGCGCCATCAGCTGGTTGGTCAGCTGCGAGCTGACGTCTTCCTCGTTGGCCACGCGCGACACGACCATACCGGCTGCGATCGAGATGATCAGCGAAGGAATCTGCGCCACCAGGCCGTCACCGATGGCCAGCAGGGTGTAGACCTCGGCCGCCTTGCCGAAGGCCAGGTCGTGCATCACGACGCCAACGATCAGGCCGGCGACGACGTTGATCACGGTAATCATGATGCCGGCGACGGCGTCGCCCTTGACGTATTTCGAGGCGCCGTCCATGGCGCCGTAGAACTCGGCTTCCTGTGCGACTTCCTGGCGGCGCTTGCGGGCGTCCGCTTCGCCGATCAGGCCGGCATTCAGGTCGGCGTCGATCGCCATCTGTTTACCCGGCATCGCGTCCAGGGCGAAACGTGCGCCGACTTCGGCGATACGGCCGGCGCCCTTGGTCACGACCGAGAAGTTGATGATGGTGAGGATGATGAAGACGACGATACCGACGGTATAGTTACCGCCGATCAGGAAGTGGCCGAAAGCCTCGACCACCTTGCCGGCCGCGGCGCCGCCGGTATGGCCTTCGGTCAGGACGATACGGGTCGACGCCACGTTCAGCGCCAGGCGCAGCATGGTCGAGACCAGCAGGATGGACGGGAAGGCCAGGAAGTCGAGCGGCTTGACCGTGTACAGCGCAGTCAGGAGCACGATGATCGACAGCGCGATATTGAAACTGAAGAACACGTCCAGCACGAACGCCGGCAGCGGCAGGATCATCATGGCAAGCAGCATGATGATCAGGATCGGCGCCGCTGCAGCCTTGCCGCCTCGTGCTCCGAGGCTGCTCATCCAGGCTGGCAGTTTCATGCTGTTGGTCATTCATTCACTCCGTGTTCAGTTCAGTTCAGTCCCCCTGGCGTGGGCGGCGCTTGCTGCTGCGACGCCGGGTTCAGCGGGTCCATCTCGTCAGGCACTTTCAATTTCGTCGGGCGATCCGGGTAATCCCCTTCGCCCTTCTTGTAGGCGCGCAGCTGGTAGACATAGGCCAGCACTTCCGCCACCGCCGAGTACAGCTTTTCCGGGATCTCGTCATCGATATCGGTATGCTTGTACAGGGCGCGGGCCAGGGCCGGGGCTTCCATCAGCGTGACCTTGTGCTCCTGGCCCAGCGCCCGGATCTTGGCGGCCACCTCGTCGATGCCCTTGGCCACCACCCTTGGCGCGCCCTTGCCGTCCGTATACTTCAGCGCCACTGCATAATGGGTCGGGTTGGTGACGATCACATCGGCAGTAGGGACATTCTGCATCATCCGGCCACGGGCCATTTCGCGCTGCATCTGGCGAATCTTCCCCTTAATCTGAGGATTGCCGTCCGATTCCTTCGATTCCTGGATCACTTCCTGGCGCGTCATTTTCAGTTTGTCTTTCCAATGCCACAACTGATAAGGACCGTCGATCAGGGCGATGAAGCCCAGCGCGCCGACGATGAACAGGAAGGACCTGCCGATCATGTCGCCCACGTGGGCGCTGCTTTCGTTGAGCGGCTCGACCGCCAGGCCCAGCATCGCCTCTTTTTGACCGCTGACGACGAGATAGGCCACGACGCCCACGACAATGGTCTTGGCGACGGCCTTGAACAGCTCGACCAGGGCATTTTTCGAGAACATATTGCCGATACCCTTGATCGGGTTCAGCTTCATGAAGTTGGGCATGAATGCCTTGGACGAGAACAGCCAGCCGCCGATCAAGAGGGGCGAGGCCAGGGCGATGACCATGATGGCGCCCGCGATCGGCAGGCAGGCCAGCAGCACGCCGACCAGGTCGTTCAGGATGCGTTCGATGAGGATGGCGGGATTGAAGACTTGCTCGCGGTCGAGCGACAGGCCGGACTTGAGCGCCAGGCTCAGCTTACTGACGAGCATGCCGCCGAAGGCCCACAGGCAGGCGCCGGCGGTCATCAATACGGTGAACGTGGCCAGTTCGCGCGATCGGGGAACGTCGCCGTCTTCGCGCGCCTTTTCGATCTTCCGGGGCGATGCGTCTTCTGTCTTTTCTGCGTCGCTATCTTCCGACATGCCTACTCCGCCAAGTCTGTCTCACATGCGCCTTTGTACCGCGCAGATGAGATTATCGCCGGAATTGCTGTGCGGCTAGAGCGAAAGCAGGAAGGGAAAACGGCCGCAATTGCGGCCGGAAGTACTACATGCGGCGGCGGACGAAGACCGGCGCCGGCTGTTCGCGGCCAAGATCGGCCAGCGGAGCGGATTGATTGGCCGCGGTCGGCTTGGAAACACGGGCCGCCATGATGACCGGCGCGATGACCGGCGCAGGGATCGGGGTCCCTAGCGGCTTGGACACGAGCGGCTTGACGACGGCCGTGGTGGCCGGCGCCAGCGGCGCGGTCGGCACCGGGCCATAGCGGCGGCGTGCGCGCCAGGCGGTCACGACCAGGCCGTACACCAGCAGGTAGAGCGCGAAACTGGCCACCACGCCCAGCATCAGCATGTCGGGCGACCCGGCGTTGTTGACCGCCAGCGCGGCCGGCACCAGGGCGATGCTCCACGACACCGGCGAGACGCAGGCGTTGCGCAGCGGCGCCGGCAGCATGCGCAGGTAGCGCGCGGTGATCGCCGTCTTGACCAGGCTGTGCAGGTGCCAGCTGTCCGGATGGCCCGGATGGCGGCGGCACCACAGGCGGCGCACGATGGTGAACACGGTTTCGAAGACGGGGTAGGCGCAGGCCAGCAGCGGCGCCCAGGCCGAGACCGACGGATTGCGGTAGACCAGCATCACCGACAGCCAGGCCAGCAGGAAGCCGAGCAGGTAGGCGCCGCCGTCACCCAGGAACAGCTTGCCGAACGGGAAATTGACGACGAAGAAACCGGCGGTGACGGCGCAGATCACGAAACACAGCTGCGCCAGGTGGACGTCGCCGGCGCCCAGGGCGATCATGCCCAGGGTGGCCAGGCCGATCACGACCGTGCCGCTGGCCAGGCCGTTGAAACCGTCGATGATGTTGACCGCATTGGCCACGCCGCCCACCGCGAAGGCGGTGAACAGGACCGAGAACGGCAGCCAGCCCAGCAGTCCGTCGAGCAGCGCCAGGCCGGTGTACTGCAGGGTGACGCCGGTCAGGAACCAGCAGACGGCGCCGCTGGCCATGGTCGCCAGCAGGCGTGCGCGCACCGAGACGGTGCGGGTGAGGTCTTCGGCCAGGCCGAACACGAAGGCGGGCAAGGCGGCCAGCAGCACCGGCAGCAGCAACTCGCGCTGCGCCTCGGGCAGGACGCCTAGCGCGATCCACAGGCCGATCATGATGGCGGCGCCGCCGATGCGTGGCGTGGGGGTGATATGGAACTTCTGCACACCGCGCGTCGCGTCGAGCGAATAGCGCCCGTGCCAGCGTGTCGTGAACACGAGCAGGAGGGAGCAGATCAGCGATGTGGCAAAGCCGATTTCAAGGCCGGCCATGGGAAGGTTATTAATACTCATAGAGCCACTTTGTTAACTCGTCAATTCTATCGCATTTCTCGTTGATCATCCGGCAATCGTGCCTGGGCGGGGATTCTAACCTAATGTCACAAAGGTGCTGGACTGATGTGCAAGTCCTTGATTGTGCGAGAACAATTCGATGATTCTAGGGAGGTTGCGTTCTCACAATCAATCACCCAGAAACTTCTCCTAATATTTCCCCACAATTTGTTACACTTTTTGTCGCGTGATACTTGGATAGATTCATTTCTTGTTCACAAATAAGGTAGACCCTGGTGAAACATAATCTTCGGCCGCATATTTTCATTCTCGGCATCGTGTTTTGCCTCGGCGCCCTCCACGCTCGACCGGCACACTCCCAAGCCACTGCCTCCCCCGCATTGCTGGAGGCCCGCGCACGCCTGCTCGAGGCCGAAACCCGCCAGGCGCTGGCCGAAGCCGAGCGCGCCGAGCTGCTGGCGCGCCTGCCGCCGGTCCAGGCCAAGGCCTTGAGCGGCAATGTCGACGCCGCCAAGTTCGGCGCCGCCGGCCTGGCGCGCGCCTTCGACCTGGCCCTGGAGCTGGCGGCCGAGGTCTGCACCGGCCTGCCCCAGGACCGCCGCGTCACCCTGTACGACCCGGTCGTGAGCCAGGGCGTGGTGGCGGCGCGCACCGTCGATGGCGCCCTGGAACGCACCGCGCAGGAGTTAACTCATCGCAATCTGGAGCTGCAACACTACATCAACGCGCAGACCCCCGAATCGGCTGACCGCCGACATGCAATACCTTTGATCTGGCTCACGGCGCCCACGGTATTACTGCGCGCCGGCGCCGACCTCGCCAGCCTGTTCAAGAGCGACACGACCCTGGTCGGCATCGCCTATGGCGACGGCGCCCGCGCCCTGTTCGCCAGCGCCCTGGCGCGCAGCTGCCCCGAGCGGCTGGCCGGCCTGAGCGGCGGTTATATGGGCGAGCTCGACATTGCCCGCCATGCACGCCTGCTCGATCAGGTCCGGCTGGTGGGGGCCGAGCGCGCGGTGCTGGCCCAGCATGCCGCCCGGCTCGACATACTGGCCGATGGCGCCAAGGGCGAGCGCAAGAAGCAATTGCAGGCGGTGGAGACCGCGGCCCGCGCCCAACTGAAGGCGGTGGATGCCTTCGTCGAGGGGCTGCGCGCGGGCGAGGCCAGCGATAAAAGTCCCTTGTTCACCGCGGCAAGGTATCTCGGCCAGGCCGAACGCAGCGCCGGCGCGCTGGTGCTCGATGTCGACCTGCGGCTGGAGGGCTTGAGCCAGGTGCGGGCGAATCTGTTTGGCGGCGAGCGCCTGGCCTTGTCTGGCGTCGCCTTCCTGTGGTACCGGCTGCACGAGCCGGATGGGCGGCTGCTGCGCGCCGAGGCGGTGCGCCGGGTCAGCCGGCCGCTCGAGGTGGAGTTGCGTGGCGAGCGGACCGATAGCGGATTCTGGCACGAACCGGTGACGGATTGAACGTGGGGTGGACCGCGACACGCGGTCGACTCGCCGTCCACCCCACGGTTCAGGCCGGATCTCTCCGCTTGAGCGTCTGCTCGATCGCCCCGAACAACGACTTGCCATTCCCATCCAGCATCTCGATGCGGACCGTATCGCCAAACCGCATGAACTGCGTCACCGCCTCGCCACCGTCGATCACCTCTTGCCAGCGTTGCCCGGCGATACTGGCATACCCCGGCGTATGCCTGCGCGTCGCCCGATTCGATACCACGCCCGACCCGACGATCGTCCCCGCCGTCACCCTGCGGCTGCCGGCCAGCGCCGCCAGCAGTTGCGGGAAATTGAAGCCCATATCTTCCCCCGCTTCCAGCGTCCCCACCGGATTGCCATTCCACACCACCCGCAACGGCAGCGCGACCTTGCCCCCGCGCCAGGCGTCACCCAGCTCGTCCGGCGTCACCGCCACCGGTGCGAAGCTCGTCGCCGGCTTGGCCTGCAGCAGGCCCAGGCCGGTCCCGCGTTCGTCCGCCACGAGGTTCTGCAAGGTGATGTCATTGGCCAGCAACAGCAGGCGGATCTGCCGATAGGCTTCGTCCGCCGTCGCCCCTTGCGCCACATCGCCGCTCACCACCGCCAGTTCGGCCGCGAAATCGATGCCCCATTCTTCCCGCGCCAGCGCCAGCTCCTGCCGCGGCCCGAGGAAGCCATCGCTCGCCGCCTGGCGCAATACCGGCGTCTCGCGCCAGGCCGCGGGCAGTTCGCCGCCCGCGGCGCGGCGTTCCAGATCATGGTGGTGCAGGAAGGCGGCGCCGACGACGCGCCCGCTCGCGCGCGGCAGCGGCGCCATGCAGCGGGCCGGGTCGAAGTCGAAAGGCCGGCGCGCCTTGCCTTCGTTCAGTTGGCGGGAAAGCGCGTCGAGCTGGGGCGAGATAAAAGCCCAGTCGTCGAGGGCGGCGCGCAGGCTGGGCGCGATACCGTCGGCGATGTGGGCGGTCTTGAGGTCGCGCGACACCACGGCCAATTGGCCGTCGCGGGTGCCGTCGTCGAGGGTGGCGAGTTTCATGAGCGGGCTCCTGGAGGCGAGCCCGCCATTCTACAGCTCAATATTTAACGATGACACCGGCGCCGAGGCTGCGCTGGAAGTAATTGTAGTCGATCATGCTCTGGCCATAGCCGGCGAAGGCGTTGACATACCCCTTGACCGGACCAGCCAGCGGGAATGCCCAGCCGACCTGGACCGCGCCCTTGTCGGTGCTGAAGTTGCGCCGCACCAGGGCCGACAGCTCGTGGCCGCCGTCCAGGCGGTAGTTGCCGGCCAGTTCGAAGCGGCCCATGTAGTCGATGATGTCCGGATTGTTGTCGTCTTCGGCCGATTCGTTGACCCGCTTCCAGAGCTTGGCCGTCATGGTCAGCGGACCGCGCTCCAGGCCGACCTGGGCGTAGAAGCGGTTCCAGCTGCGCGACAGGGTCGACGACTGGCCGTTCGACTGGTGCACGAAGCCCAGGTTCAGGAAGCGCACATTGGTGCCGAGCAGCGCGAAGTCGAGCGGCGTGACGGCCATGACTTCAGGCTGGTAATTGGTTTCGCGGAACGGGCTGGAAGCCTCGTGGTTGGCCGCCTGCCAGAAACTGTTCTGCGTATAGCCGAACCAGACGTCGAGCGGCAGCTCGAACAGCGTCTCGACCACCTTCATCTTGAAGCTGAGCTGGAATTCGAGCTCGGCCTTCGACAGCCCTTCGGCATCCGGGTCGGCTTCCCAGAAGTCGCGGTAAGGCGCTTCGTTCGGACGGTGGGTGCGGGTCGCGATCAGGTAGCTCGGGTGGTGCGGGCGGAACTTGAACACGCCACGCTTGTCGCGCGCATCGAGTTCCCAGTGGCTGCTCAACGTGTACTGGGCAGCGGCCTGCACGACCGGATCGACCGAGGCGGTGCGGTCTACCGCGCTGGTGCGCGGCGCATCGAAGGCGCCCTCGGCCACCGGAGGCGTGGTCGGCACCGGCGGCACGCCTGCCGGCGTGGCCGGCGTGGCGACGGCGGCGGTGGCCGGCGCGCTGCTGGCGGCAGCGGCCGCCTGGCCGGCGGCGACGCCATCGAAGCAGGCCAGGCGCTGCGCGCCATCGGCGATGGCGGTGCACTCGGCCAGGGTTTGCGGTGCGGTCTGGGCCAATGCCGGCAGGGCCAGCAGGAGCGGAATCAGGGCAAAGGTGTGAGAAAGTTTCGGGCGGTAAGCGTGCATGTTTATTGTTTTATATCAAAACGTTCGTGCGACAACTGGTTCCCAATTGTCATCGCGAGGGAGTGTCGCTGAAATTTCTTATCGATGTCGCACGTATTGCAATAAATCATTTGTTAGTTGTCGAAAGGGTCATAGGCAACGCCGTTCCCCATCACGCCCACGAGTGCGGCGCGGTTTTCCTGGCTTTCCGAAAACCCAACCAGTACATCAGCCACGCTGGCCGCCCGGCTATCGAGCGCGTTGACCCAGAAGTCAATACCCTCGACTTCACCGGGGCGCTGCAATACATTCAGATAGAAATTCTCGACCAACTCGCGGTTCGACGGGCTGATACCATAACGGGCGGTGAACTCGTCCGATGCAACAAATCCGGAAGCTACACTGGCTAGCGTGAGGCCGCCATCCATCATGGTGATCCAGTAACCCAGGCCACCCTCGTCGGGGCGGCGCGCGAATGCCGTCTGGTAGATTCGGTAGGCCTGACCGGCAACACCGTCCACATCCAACGCCAGCATGCCATCGGCAAACTGCAGCCGCTCAATGTCGCGCAGCGTGTCGCTTCCGTCGACGCCGCTGGCGTCAAGCACCGTAAAGCCGTTTTCCGTACGTGCAACCTTATAACCGGCACGCGTGCCGCTGTAGACCGCACGGTCCAGGCCAGCCCCTCCGTCAAGCAGATCGTCGCCGCCCCTTCCCTCAAACCAGTCTTCGCCGGCACCACCGTAACTCGTCTCGGCGCCTTCACGCAATACGATTCGGTCTGCGCCAGCGCTGCCGTGTACTGTCACACCGGCCGCAACGGCCATACGTCCTTCGGACTGGCCGAGCGCCAGGTAGTGCTCCAGGCCGCTGGCGTACTGGCCGGATGCGACCATAGTGCGTACGTCGGCATGCTGATTGAGATAATACGCTTCGTTGTAGGCTGCAGCCCCGAGCATGGCCGCGTTCGCCATGCCAGGGCCGGTACCGAGCGTAGCGCCCAATTCGTAGACTTGAAATGCGTTCAGCGTGGCGCTGCCAAAGCTGTCTTCCCAAGATGAATCGAAGGCCAGGTATTCAAATTTTCCGTCACCGTCGAAATCGCCCCAGGAGACCGGCTTCCCTGCGCCCGAGCTGCCGATCTCGATTACATTAAATCGTCCGGCGCCATCGTTGACATAGGCGAGCGGAACCGGCGCACCGACCGCACGGTGGCCCAGAATGTCGATCGCCCCGTCTCCATTGATGTCTGCCAATTGCCAATAATCGGTCCATGCGAGGCGTGCGCCCTCCCTGTCCAGAAATGGACGGTCGACCTGCACGGTTGTAATGTCCGAGAAATGACCACTGCCGTCATTGCGCAGGATTTGCAGATAGTTCCCGGCATAAAACGGCTCGAACCGGCTGCGCAGGATGGCCAGGTCGACATGACCGTCGCTATCGAAGTCAGCGGCCAGGGTTTTCATGTGCATCTGGTTATCGACTCCGTACACCGATTCGGGCAAGGCAATACGGCGCGCGACGTCGAAGCGTCCTTCTTCGTTTAAGAACACATGACTTTGCGTGCTGCCGTGACCGTACCCCGCAATCAGGTCGCCGAGACCATCGCCGTTCACATCGACGATGGATAGGTCGATCAGTAGATTCCGGCCCTCGCCGGCGCCCGGATTAACCATTGGCCAGTCGTAGGTGATCGCTGCATAGGCGGCCTGGCGATCAATCGTGAAGCTGCCATCAGCGCCTTGCAGCAAGGCATAGCTACCCGCGCCGCGCCAGTCGCCGACCAGGATGTCGTCGCGCCCATCGCCATTCAGGTCACCGGCGGACATGGCATGGGCATCCACTGTATGGGGCCTGCCCGGAAGCGCCAGGGGCAAAGTGGGCACTGACTGGCTGGCGTCGATTGCACCAGGGCCCGTGGTTAGTAACGTCAGGTCGGCGAGTTTACCGTCATGGGTGTCGTGGGCCACCGTCGCCACCGCCGTGCGGCCGTCGGTCAAAATGAGCGTGTCGGCGCGACGCGCGCCAGCCGTGACTGGCATGGCGGCATTTAGGTGGGCATCAAACGCCAATTTGTCATCGACATCGACGCTGAGCGCGATGAATGGGGTGCGGGTGTCAAGTCCCGACGCATAGCCCTTGTTCATCGGTACCACCACGTCGAGGCGACCATCGCCATTCAGGTCGAGCTGGAATACCGCTTGCGGGAACCAGCCAAGCAGGGCGGCGGGATAGCTGACACCGGCATAGGTATAAGCAGGAACAAGTGTCGTTTCGCGAAAGCTGTGGGCCGTATATTGAAGGTCGGCCTTAATCTGGCTAGCCAGGTAGGCAGCGCTGTAACTGCGGTCGGCGAACACGATTTCTTCCACACCGGTAAGCACGTCAACGGTGCCCAACCGCAGATGGCGCACCTCGAGCACGGTGCCAGCTGCCGTCACGGCGTAGTCGCCGCTATCGAGTTCGTGATAGCGCACGATGTCATGGCCGGCGCCGAGATCGATCGTATTGTTGCCCCCAAAAACGAAAACAGTCTCGTCGACGGCACCGCCCACCACGGTACCGCCGAGGCTCGTCATGTGCACGGTATCGATGCCGGAGAGCAGGTCCCGTCCACCCATGCCATCCTGCGCCCAGCCTTCGCGCAAGTTGACGGTAGGACGTTCGGCCGCAAACCACAGCCCGTAGCCGCCGCGACCGTCGACGCCAATTATCACATCGTCGCCGTGATTGGATACGAATACCTGGTTCGGCCCCAGCGTTACACGATCATCGCCGTCCAGCGCATCGATCCAGTCGTAGGAGCCGGCCACCTGTCTGCCATCGATTACATCGCCCTGCGCCGTGCCGTTATATGTCGCCATCTTTTATCCTCTCGATTGTCCGCAATCCCACAATGCCGTAGAGCAATTGAGATTTTGTCATGGCTGCTAATCGAAAGCATCATTTTCTTCAGCAATATTTCGTCTACACAGCAGGCTCTGTAGATCAGCCGATATCACCTGCTACTCCCTGCACCAACAACTCGAGCTGGGCCTGGTCGAGGAAACACCATTCGCCCTCTTCGAGGCCGAGCGATTCCAGGGTCAGGCCGCCGATCTGCGCGCGGTGCAGCGCGCTGCAATGGTTGCCGGCGGCGGCCAGCATCCGTTTGACCTGGTGGTACTTGCCTTGTTCCAGAACGATCTCGAGGGTGTGCTCGCCGAGCTGGACACAGGACACCGCCTTCAGTGGCGCCGGCTCGTCGTTCAATTGCACGCCTGCCAGCATGTGCGCGACCAGCTCATCGGTCACCGGCTCGGCCGTGGTGGCCTGGTAGACCTTGGGCACGTGGCGCTTGGGCGAGGACTGGGCATGGATGAAGGGGCCGTCGTCGGACATCAGGAGCATGCCCGTGGTGTCGTGGTCGAGGCGGCCGACCGGCTGCACCTCGCGCCAGGTAAATTGCTCGGGCAGCAGGGTCAGCACGCCCGGATGGTGGCTGGGCTTGCGCGAGCACTCGAAGTTGGCCGGCTTGTGCAGCGCGATATAGACGTGCTCGCGGTAGCGCCACTCCTCGTCGAATACGGTCAGGACCAGGTCCTCGGTGTCGAAGGCGGCCTTGAAGCTGTCGACGATCTCGCCGTTGACGGCGACGTCGCCGTCTTCGATCAGTGCGCGGCAGTATTTGCGGGTGCCGAATCCCTGCGATTGCAAGATACGGTCTAAGGACAATTTACTCATGGGGCGAGACTTTACCAGATGCGCCTGCCCCTTGGGCAAGCGCTACTTGGCCAGAAGTGTCACCGTTACCTCTAATCCACTTTGCATGCGATCGTTCATTTGAGCAGCGTCAAGTCTTTCGAAATTCTCGTTGATAGACTTCAACACGTTAGGAATCCGCCTAACGGCACCTAGGGCCATCTTGAAGCAAGGGGGCCGTAGCCTAAGGATAGGAATGAACGTGAACGATGATCTCGACACTACAGACGAAAAGCTTTCCGCCCACGAGGCCTACTGCGCGCGCCAACGGCTCGCCAGGGAGCAGGCGGCGCTTTTCCCCACCCGGCTCGCCATGGCGCGCTGGCGCAGCGGCGGCCCTCCCCACCTGCATCCCGGACAACCTGCCGCACGCGCCGCCTGGTATGCCCGCACTATAAGCGACCACCAGGACTGGCTCCATCGCGGCGGCTTCGCCCAGCACGATGAGCTGGCGCCGCTGCGACAGCCGATCATGTGGCAACCGCCGCGCGCGAGCGCATCACAGCGAGGATTGCTGGTTTCCCAAAAAATCGCGCAGTACCTCCTGCAACAACAGATGGGACGTCCCGTGGAACAGCGCATGGAACCTTGTACGCAGCAGAATTCGCAACCGTTATGCCGCTCGGATCGCGATGGCGATGGCGACGCCCGGCAATGCGGCACCTGCACCTGAACCGGCACTGTTTTCCGGCAGGACGCCGGAAACACCCGATGAAACTGAAACAGGGGAAGGAGCGCTGGCAGCATCTGGCAGCGCCAAAAATGGAAACGACGGCCAGGGCCGTCGTTTCCCGTTCCTGCAGCAGGCGTGCGTGTCAAGCCTCTCAGGGACGTACTACCGTGAGGAATGGAATTCTCTCAAAACCGCGCAGCGCGCGGCGGGTTAGCGTGTCGCCGTCCGGACCGACCGAAGCCCTTGCCTCTGTCGATCCTTGCTGCGCGCGCTACCGTTCTACTATAGCCGCTGGGCGTCTGTATTCAAGGACAATGTTTAGCGCAATTTCGGTACGGCGCCGTGATACGCCGCTTTCACTGCACTTTCGCCGACCGCCGCGCCAAATTTCTTGAGTACTCTTTCTGGCAAACCTTCGTGCGCCGTGTAGTCGACGATGTCCTCGGCCTTGACGATATCGCGCGCCACCGTGTCGACGGTGCCGAAAGCGTCGGCCAGGCCCATGTCCACCGCCCGGGCGCCGGTCCAGTACAGGCCGGAGAAGGTTTCCGGGGTCTCCTTCAGGCGCTTGCCGCGCCCGGCGCGCACCACCGCGATGAATTGCTGGTGGATTTCGTTCAGCATCTCCTGGGCGTGCTCGCGGTGCTTGGCGGATTGCGGGCTGAACGGGTCGAGGAAACCCTTGTTCTCGCCGGCCGTCAGCAGGCGCCGCTCGACGCCGAGCTTGTCCATGGTGCCGGTGAAGCCGAAGCTGTCCATCAACACCCCTACCGAACCGACGATCGAGGCCTTGTTGACATAGATGCGGTCGGCCGCCGAGGCGATGTAGTAGCCGCCCGAGGCGCAGATCTCGTCCACCACCACGTACAGCGGTTTGTCGGGATAGCCGCGCTTGAGGCGCTGGATCTCGTCCACGATGATGCCGGCCTGTACCGGGCTGCCGCCCGGACTGTCGATGCGCAGCACCACCGCCGCCGAGCCGGGGTCGGAGAACGCCTTGTTCAGGGACGGGATCACGGTATCGGCGGCGCCGCTGCCTTCCGCCTCGATCTCGCCGTTAATCTCGATCAACGCCGTGTGGCGACCGAGATTTTCGACGTCGCCGGTGCCGAAATTGAAGTCGTAGTAGGCCCACAGCGCCAGCAGGGCGACGGTGAGGAAACCCAGCTTGAAGAAAATGCTCCAGCGCCGTGCGCGGCGCCGCTCCTGGACGGTGGCGAATACCAGCTTCTCGAGCGTCTCGCGCTCCCAGTTGCCTACGGTCGGATTCGATGCGAGCCGGCTGTCGCCGGGATGGTCATGGCTCGTTTGGTCACTCATAAAGTCGGAAGGTCGGTTGGCGAGCTATCCCTGCGCAGGCGCGCAGAACCGCTCGTCGGGGAGCCAGTATATCTTGCCCGCGCCTTCGTGTACGGCGATCGGATGCAGACGCCCGCCGCGGCAAGGGCCGCCCGCGCATCTGCCGCTGCCCGGCTCGTACACCGCGCCATGGGTGGCGCACATCAGGTACTGGCCGCCGGACTCGAAGAACTCGCCTTCTTTCCAGTCGAGCTCGATCGGAACGTGGGCGCAGCGGTTCAGGTAGCCGTACACCTGGCCGCCGTAACGGACCACGAAACCGGTCGCCGGCTGGCCGAACGCGCGCAAGGGAAAACGCACGCCGCGGCCTGCGTCGACCAAGACGTCGGCATCGCACACGAACACGCGGCCATCATCCGCCATTTGCGCGGTCCCGGGTTCAGGCATGCTCGAGCAGCCAGGCATGCAGCTCGGGGATCGAACGGGCCGAGAACAGCGGATTGCAAGTGTGCAGCTGGGCCACCGGATGAGCGCCGAACTCGACGGCAATGCCGGACGCCCCTGCATTGTTCGCCATCATGAGGTCGTGCGTGGTGTCTCCGATCATCACGGTACGCCGCAGGTCCTGGCCGAGCTCGCGGGTCAGTTCTTGCAGCATCGCCGGATGGGGCTTCGAGAATGTCTCATCCGCGCAACGGGTGGCGTCGAAGATCGACAGCAGGCCGGTGGCGTTCAGGGCGCGATTCAGTCCCACGCGGCTCTTGCCGGTGGCGACTGCAAGGAAGTAACCCTCATTATTAAGATCGGCCAACATCTCGCGAACGCCCTTGAACAGCACCAGTTCATGGTCTTTCGTCAAGAAGTGATAGCGGTAGCGCTCGACCATGCGCGGGTACAGGGCCGGTTGGATGCCCGGCATCACGGCCTGCATCGCCTCGGCCAGGCCGAGGCCGATGACGTGGGCGGCCGAGGTGTCGCTCGGCACCGGCAGGCCGAGGTCGCGCGCCGCCGACTGGATGCACTTGACGATGGCCGCGGTGCTGTCCATCAGCGTGCCATCCCAGTCGAACACGATCAGGTCAAATTGTTTTCTTGCCATTATTTGGTGGCGACATGGGCCGCCGGTCTCCATAGTTTTTCGTTAGCGCGCACACGTGGATCACGCGCTTGCAGGCCCCAAGCTTACCAAGAACCGCTCGCACTCCTCCGGCATCGGCGCGCGCAAGGTCATCCGTTCACCACTGTCGGGATGGGTGAACGTGATCTGGTGCGCGTGCAGGAACATGCGCTTGAGCGCCCCGCGGCCTTCGGTCGCCTTGTGCAACTGTTTATTGAATGCGAAGTCGCCGTATTTTTCGTCGCCCAGGATCGGGAAGCCGGACGACGCCAGGTGCACCCGGATCTGGTGCGTGCGCCCCGTTTTGAGTTCGGCTTCAAGCAAGGCAAAATTTTGCCATTTTTTTAATAAATTGAAAATGGTGTGCGCTTCCTGGCCGCCGGCCTGGACCACCACGCGTTTCTCGCCTTCCGCCGTCGTGTATTTATGCAGCGGCAACTTGACGTGCTGGCGCTTGTTTTGCCAGTCGCCTTTCACGGCCGCGAAATAGCGCTTGTCGGTGGTGCCGTCGCGCATCTGGTCGTGCAGATTGGTCAGGGCGCTGCGCTTCTTGCCGATCAGGAGCAGGCCCGAGGTCTCGCGGTCGAGCCGGTGCACCAGTTCCAGGAACTTGGCTTGCGGCCGCGCCGCGCGCAGTTGTTCGATCACGCCATACGACACGCCCGAGCCGCCATGCACGGCCACGCCGGCCGGCTTGTTAATGACGAGCAAGTGCGTGTCTTCATGCACGATCGGGAACTCGGTCCCCGGCACGCTGTCGGTATTGGCTTTCTCGGCGATGCGGATCGGCGGGATGCGGACCATATCGCCCTCTGCCAGGCGGTAGAGCTGGTCGATCCGGCCCTTGTTGACCCGCACCTCGCCCGAACGGAGGATACGGTAGATGTGACTCTTCGGTACGCCTTTGCAGACACGCAACAGGTAGTTATCGATGCGCTGTCCGGCGTCTTCTTCGCCGATTGTCACAAACTGTGCCTGCAGAGCCTGTTGTGATGAAGGGGGAACAACATCGTTTTGGGTCGCCATTCGCTCTGTCTTCCCAGAAATTCTCTCTAAGTCCTTCATTTTGAATATATAATCGACAGGCGGCGGTCAAACCTCTGCTGGTGTAAGAATTAAAACGATATTTTACACAGGGGCGCGCTCCATCGGCCCTGCTCATTGCAAATTCGATGGAAAGAAACGTGTACGCACATCCTTGCGCCGATCAGGGTTGCACCTGCAGTTGTAATCGGGTTGGGCGCAATGATGCAGGATTGGATTGTCAGGATTCTTAAGGATAAGTACCGACAAGCAAATCTTGCTTGTCGGGTGATGGTGTCGATAACGCTTGTCGTTTTCGCCGGGCTCGACGCAGGACCATCCTCGGAACTTGTGAGTTAGGCTGTCTTTTCGCCTCCAGGTCCTGGATGTCGTCGGCGTCGAGCCGGGCTGGTTTTAGCGCGCCCCCTCGCTTCCGCTGTGCCACCCCAACGTGGTGGCAGGCGGCCAGCGCAGGTCGCGGCGTGCGTGGACAATGACGTTCGGCTCCACAGCGCCCTGTTGCGGCAGCGATGCAGTGTTCACTCGCAGTGCTCACTGTCTGTCGTCGTATCGCACGCCATGGGCATTTCCCCTCCTGGTCTCCCTTCCCCGCATACATCCCTGTAGCTGCGCCGCCCGCGAGGGCGGCCATCACACGGCCCACGGGTCGCGGAGTTTATAAAAATGAAACGCATGTTGTTTAACGCTACGCAGCAAGAGGAGCTGCGCGTAGCGATTGTCGACGGTCAAAAACTGATCGACATCGATATCGAGACTGCCGGTCGCGAACAGCGCAAGTCCAATATCTACAAGGGTGTCATCACCCGCATCGAACCCTCCCTCGAAGCCTGCTTCGTCTCCTACGGCGAAGACCGCCACGGATTCCTCCCCTTCAAAGAAGTCGCCCGCTCGTATTTCCGCGAGGGCGTCGACGTGCGCAACTGCACCATCAAGGAGGCGCTGAAGGAAGGCCAGGAAATCATGGTCCAGGTCGAGAAGGAAGAACGCGGTAACAAGGGCGCCGCCCTGACCTCGTTCATCTCGCTGGCCGGCCGCTACCTGGTCTTGATGCCGAACAATCCGCGTGGCGGCGGCGTGTCGCGCCGGGTCGAAGGCGAAGAGCGCCAGGAACTGCGCGAAACCATGGACAAGCTCGACTTGCCGCAAGGCATGTCGGTAATCGCCCGCACCGCCGGCATCGGCCGCAACGTCGAAGAGCTGCAGTGGGACTTGAACTACCTGATGCAGCTGTGGCGCGCGATCGAAGGCGCCGGCAAGTCGGCCGCCGGCGCTTTCCTGATCTACCAGGAATCGTCGCTCGTCATCCGCGCGATCCGCGACTATTTCCAGCCTGATATCGGCGAAGTGCTGATCGATACCGACGACATCTACGAACAGGCCCAGCAGTTCATGAGCCACGTGATGCCCGACATGGCGCATCGCGTGAAGCGCTACAGCGACGACGTGCCGCTGTTCTCGCGTTTCCAGATCGAACACCAGATCGAAACCGCCTACGCGCGCACCGTGCCGCTGCCATCGGGCGGCGCGATCGTGATCGACCACACCGAAGCCCTGGTCTCCATCGACGTCAACTCGGCCCGCGCCACCCGCGGCTCGGACATCGAAACCACCGCCTTCAACACCAACTGCGAAGCGGCCGACGAAGTCGCCCGCCAGCTGCGCCTGCGCGACCTGGGCGGCCTGATCGTGATCGACTTCATCGACATGGAAGTGGCCAAGAACCAGCGCGAAGTCGAGCAGCGTCTCAAGGATGCCCTGCACCACGACCGCGCCCGCGTCCAGATGGGCAAGATCTCGCGCTTCGGCCTGATGGAACTGTCGCGCCAGCGCCTGCGTCCTTCGCTGTCCGAAGGCTCGCACGTGACCTGCCCGCGCTGCTCGGGCACCGGCCATATCCGTGATACCGAATCGTCGGCCCTGCAAGTCCTGCGTATCATCCAGGAAGAGGCCATGAAAGAGAATTCGGCCGCGATCCACGTGCAGGTGCCGGTCGACGTCGCCGCCTTCCTGCTCAACGAAAAGCGTGGCGAAGTGCTCAAGATCGAGAACCGCCACCGCATCACCGTGATCCTGATCCCGAACAAGCATCTGGACACCCCGCACTACAAGCTCGAGCGCATCAAGCACGACGATCCGCGCCTGGAAGATGCGCACGCCAGCTATGCCATGGCCGAAACCGCCGACACCGACATGGCCTACGCCAAGCGCCAGAAAGAAGAAGCGAAGCCGCGCCAGGAAGCCGTCGTCAAGACCATCACCCCGGCCCAGCCGGCGCCGGTGGTCGACCGCAGCGAAGCGGCGAAGTCGGCAGCCGGTGCTGCGGCCAAGCCCGTGGCCGCGCCAGTGGCAGCCCCTGCCCCGGCGCCAGTCGAGAAAGGTTTCTTTGCCCGCCTGCGCGACTTCTTCTTCGGCAAACCCGAAGAACCGGCGCCGGCGGCCCCGGTCGTGGCCGAGAAGCCGGCCGCGCCTGCCCCGGCCGAGCGAGGCGAGCGCAACGGCCGCAGCAAGGGTGGCCGTCATGGCGGCCGCAATGGCGAACGTGGCGCCAAGCCGGGCCGTGAGCGCGAAGAGCGCGACGCCGTCGCCACCACCGTCGCCAAGGGCGCGCCCGGCGAGGAAATCGCCAAGGCGCCGCAAGCCGAAGAAGCCCGCGAAGGCCGGCCGCCGCGCCAGCCGCGTGAGCGCAAGCCACGCGAGCCGCGTGAGCCGCGCGAACAGGTCGAAGGCGCGGCGCGCGTCGAGGGCGCCGAGCGTCCCGAGCGCAAGGAGCGCCAGCCACGCCAGCCGCGCGAGCGTACCGAACGTACCGAGCGCACCACCCAGGCCATCGAAGCGAAGCTCGATGAAGTGAGCGTGACCCAGGTCGTGGCCAGCGAGACCGTCGCGATCAGCACCACGGGTCCGGAAGGCACCCAGGAAGTCGTGCAGCAGGTCGTCAAGTCGGTCACGACGATCGGACCGGACGGCGAAGACATCGACGGCGAAGGCGACGAGCCGCGCCGCCGCCGCCGCCGTGGTGGCCGTAACCGCAACCGCCGCGACCGTGACCAGGTCGAGGGCAGCGAAGGGCTGGAAGGTTCGGACGACGCGCCGGCATTCACCCCGGTAGCCGATGAAGAGGCGGCCAAGGTCGCCGCTGCGGCCAGGGCGGCGAAAGCCAGGCCGGCACGTGCCGTAACGCAAGATGCGTGGCCGTTCCCGACCGCCGCGTCGGTCGCGGCTGCCAAGGCCGAAGAAGAGAAGGCTGCGGCCCCGGTTGCTGCCGCTCCTGCTCCGACCGCACCAGCTGCTGCTGACGCGATTGCGTTCCCGACCGCGGCGTCGGTGGCTGCTGAACAGAATATGTTCCCGACCGCGGCATCGGTGGCTGCTGAGCAGAATATGTTCCCGACCGCGGCGTCGGTCGCTGCTGAGCAGAATATGTTCCCGACCGCGGCGTCGGTCGCCGCGGCGCGTGCTGCTGCCGGGCAGACTGCCGCACCAGCGGCGGCTGAGCCTGCACCTGCACCTGCCCCTGCACCGGCCCCGGTCGAGCAGGCGCCGGTGGCACAGGCTGCTCCGGCACCTGCGCCTGTGGCCGATACCGCGCCAGTGGCCGAACCGGTCGCCGCTTCGGCCGTCGAGCCGGCGCCAGCCGCCGCACCGGCCATCACCATCGCGCCGACCCCGGTTGCCGCACCGGCAGCTACCGCACCGGCGCCGGGTGCTGCCCTGGCTTCGGCCCCGGTCGACGCTGCGGCGCCCGAAGCACCGGCCAAGCTGGATGAAGTGCTGGCCCAGGCCGGCCTGCAACTGGCCGCAACCGACCCTGAAAAACTGCGCGCCGCCCAGGAAGCTGCAGTGGCGACCCCGGTCCGCCTGGGCCGCGCCCGCAAGCCAGCGGTCGCGCCGGTCGACGAGCCGCTGGTGCAGGTCGATACGCGTCAGTAAGCCGAGGCGCGCCGCACCTGGCGCGTCCGTAGTCCGCTGCATCGGCACATCGTTCCCGCGCAGGCGGGAATCCAGGTTTGCAAGCGCTGCCACAGCGCCGGGAGACCTGGGTTCCGCCTTCGCGGGAACAACATTTTGGGGCTGGAACAACGTCTTGGGCGAAGCGACGCCTTGGACGGAAACGACGTCTGGACGAAAACGACGTCCTGGCCTAACGAAATAATTCCGCATTAACTGAACGGTATTAAGTTACCGTCTCATTCCCTTAGCGGTACGGGCAGGTTCAGCAGCCCCGTGATATCGTACTGAAATGGCTGAAAAAATCATTTTGATCAATGACCTGCGCTCATCGGCGCTGCAGGTCCCGGCCGTGCCTGAAGCGCCGACCGGCTTGCTGAGCGACGCGCTCGGGCGGCCCCTGCACGACCTGCGCATCTCCGTCACCGACCGCTGCAACTTCCGCTGCGTGTATTGCATGCCGAAGGAAGTGTTCGACAAGGATTACCAATACCTGCCGCACGGCGACCTGCTGTCGTTCGAGGAAATCACGCGGGTGGCGCGGCTGTTCGTGGCGCATGGCGTCGAGAAGCTGCGCCTGACCGGCGGCGAACCGCTGCTGCGCAAGAACCTCGAGCGCCTGGTCGCCATGCTGCGTGCGCTGCCGACACCCAGCGGCCGCCCGCTCGACCTCACGCTCACCACCAACGGTTCGATCCTGGCGCGCAAGGCGCAAGCCCTGAAAGACGCCGGCCTCGACCGCGTCACGGTCTCGCTCGACGCGCTCGACGACAAGGTCTTCCGCAGCATGAACGACGTCGACTTCGCCGTCGCCGACGTCCTGCACGGCATCGACGCCGCCCACGCGGCCGGCCTGGGGCCGGTCAAGGTCAATATGGTGGTCAAGGGCGGCACCAACGACGACCAGATCGTGCCGATGGCGCGCCACTTCAAGGGCTCGCCGACCATCCTGCGCTTCATCGAATTCATGGACGTCGGCGCCTCGAACGGCTGGAATATGCGCGACGTCGTGCCTTCGCAAGAAGTAGTGCGGCGCATCTCGGCCGAGTTGCCGCTGGTTGCTGCCGCGGCCAACTACAGCGGCGAGACCGCGTCGCGCTGGCGCTATGTCGACGGCAGCGGCGAGATCGGCGTGATCTCGAGCGTCACCCAGGCCTTTTGCGGCGACTGCTCGCGCCTGCGCCTGTCGACCGAGGGCAAGCTCTATACCTGCCTGTTCGCCACCCGCGGCCACGACCTGCGCGCGCTGCTGCGCGCCGGCCGCAGCGACCTGGAACTCTCGGGCGCCATCGCCCAGCTGTGGCGCGGTCGGGCCGACCGCTATTCCGAGACCCGCACGGCGGAGACGGGCATCGGCCAGCGCGATGGCGCGCGCAAGGTTGAAATGTCCTATATCGGCGGTTAATACGAAGTGGTGAAACGACACATGGAACAAGGAATGATCAGCGCACTGGTACTGGCGGGCGGTCGCGGCTCGCGCATGGGCAATGTCGACAAGGGCCTGCAGCCTTTCCGCTCGAGCACCATGGTCGAGCACGTGCTGGCGCGCCTGCGGCCGCAGGTCGGGCCGGTGGCGATCAGCGCCAACCGCAACCTCGATACCTATCGTGCGTTCGAGGTGACGGTGTTGCCGGACGAGATAGCCGACTATCCGGGCCCGCTGGCCGGGCTCGAAGTCGGGCTGCGCCACTGCGCCACGCCCTACCTGCTGGCCGTGCCCTGCGATTCGCCCTTCCTGCCGGCTGACCTGGCTGCGCGCCTGTTCGCCGCACTGAAAGAGGCCGATGCCGACGTCGCCTACGCCGCGACCCGGGAGCCGGGCATGCGCGCGCAAGCACATCCCGTGTTCTGCCTGGTGCGCACGGACCGGCTGCCGGCGCTGTCGGCCTACCTGGCCGAGGGCGGCCGTCGCGTCGACGGCTGGTACCGCGACCTGAAGTCGGTCGAGGTCATCTTCGACGACGCCGATGCGTTCCGCAACATCAATACCCTGGACGAGCTGCGCGGCCTCGACGACACCGCCCCGCCCTTCCCCGCCAGCCTGGCCCAGGTGGCCAGCTGCATCAACGGCTACGATCCGGACGCCCTGCGCGTGGCCGACGCCCAGCGCATCATCCGCGATTTCGTGCAGCCGGTGCGGGCCGTCGAGATGGTGGCGCTGCGCGCCTCGCTCGGCCGCGTGCTGGCGCGCGACCTGGTCTCGCCGATCAACGTGCCCTCGCATGACAACTCGGCCATGGACGGCTACGCGCTGCGCGGCGGCGACCTGCCCCAGGACGGCGTCGTCACCCTGAAGGTGGCCGGCATCGCCTTTGCCGGCAAGCCACTCGACATCGTCGTCGAACCTGGCGAGTGCGTGCGCATCATGACCGGCGGCGTGATGCCGGCCGGCTGCGACAGCGTGCTGCCGCAGGAATTCGCCGAGAGCGCCACCGACGACACGGTGACCTTGCGCGCGGGCGCGATCCGCGCCGGCGACAACCGCCGCCTGGCAGGCGAAGACCTGAAGGCCGGCAGCGCCGCGCTGAAGGCCGGCCGCGTCATCCGTCCGGCCGACCTGGGCCTGTGCGCCTCGCTCGGCTTTGCCGAGATTCCCGTGCAGCGCCGCCTGCGCGTGGCGTTCTTCTCGACCGGCGACGAGCTGCGCTCGATCGGCGAGAGGCTCGACGAAGGCTGCGTGTATGACAGCAACCGCTACACGATCTACGGCATGCTTGCCCGCCTGGGCTGCGAGATCATCGACATGGGCGTGGTGCGCGACAGTCCCGAGGCGCTCGAAGAAGCGCTGCGCACCGCCTGCGAGAACGCCGACGCGATCATCACCTCGGGCGGCGTCTCGGTCGGCGCGGCGGACTACACCAAGCAGGTGATGGGCCAGCTGGGCGACGTGACGTTCTGGAAGATCGGCATGCGCCCCGGCCGTCCGCTGGCCTTCGGCCGGGTGGCGTCGAACGGCCGCAGTGCCTTCCTGTTCGGCCTGCCGGGCAATCCGGTGGCGGTGATGGTGTCGTTCTACTTCTTCGCACGCGAGGCGCTGTTGCGGATGATGGGGGCCGAGGCGCCGCTGCCGCTGCTGCGTGCGCGCTCAGTCGATGCGATCCGCAAGAAACCCGGGCGGACCGAGTACCAGCGCGGCATCGTCGCCCGCGCGGCGGATGGGGAGCCAGAAGTGCGGCTTACCGGGGCACAGGGCTCGGGCATCCTGCGCTCGATGTCGGAGGCGAACTGCATGGTGGTGCTGCATGATGGGCAAGGCAATGTCGCGGCCGGGGAGATGGTGGATATCCTGCCGTTTGAGGGCTTGTTCTGACGGCATGATGTGACCTGGTGTTATGGGGTGGATGGGTGCCGTCCAGCCAATCCTTGTTCCGCCGCACCGCGCCGCGTTCTTGCCTGCCCTGTGGGGTGGACGGCTCGGCCGTCCACGCGTCCAGCCAATCCTTGATCCGCCGCACTGCGCCCTGCCTGCCCTGTGGCGTGGATGGCTCTGCCGTCCACGCGTCCAACCACCGCATGCATCACAACGCAACCGCGATTTGAACGCGTGGACGGCGAGCCGTCCACCCTACGGTCGGCTTTTTCACGGTCCGCCTTCCCTACGGTTTGTGCCCTCGTGGGGTGGACGGCTCGGCCGTCCACGCGTCCAGCCAGTCTTTGATCCGCCGCGCCGCGTCCCTGCCCGCCCTATGGGGTGGATGGCTTTGCCGTCCACGCGTCCAACCAATCCTTGGTCCGCCGCACCGCATCCCTGCCTGCCCTGTGGGGTGGATGGCTCTGCCATCCACGCGTCCAACCACCGCATGCATCACAACGCAACCGCGATTTGAACGCGTGGACGGCGAGCCGTCCACCCCACGGTCGACTTTTCCACGGCCCGCCTCTCCACGGTTTGTGCCCTCGTGGGGTGGACGGCTCGGCCTTCCACGCGTCCAACCAGTCTTTGATCCGCCGCGCCGCGTCCCTGCCTGCCCTATGGGGTGGATGGCTCTGCCGTCCACGCGTCCAACCAATCCTTGATCCGCCGCACCGCGCCCTGGCCTGTCGCGGCTACGATCGCGGCATGTCGCGCTTTCGCCGCATCCGCTCCGGCCCCACGTATTTTTTTACGCTGGTCGCCTACCACCGTCGCCCGATCCTGTGCGACGACGCGATTCGTTCCGCTTTACACGATGCATTCACCCGAACACGCGCCCGCCGGCCATTCACCGTCGAGGCGATCGTCCTGATGCCTGACCATCTCCACTGCATCTGGACCCTCCCGGACGGAGATCTCGACATTTCCACGCGCTGGTCCCAGATTAAGCACCATGTCTCGTGGACCTGCCGTGGTTTGTACGATGATTTCATTTGTACCGCATCACGCCGGAGCCGTGGTGAAGCGGCGATCTGGCAGCGGCGCTTCTATGAACGCATGATCAGGAATGACGTGGAAATGGAACGATACACCGATTACATCCATTACAACCCGGTCAAACATGGTCATGCCGCCAGCGCGGCTGCCTGGCCGTATTCTTCGTTCCAGAGGTATGTCAGAGGGGGAGTTTACCCGATGGACTGGGGCGGGATCGATGGGGAATGGGGTGCCGGGCTGGAATGATCGGGGGCTGGCTGGACGCGTGGGCGGCAAGCCGCCCACCCCACATGGTCCACGGGGTTGCAGGTCAGATGTTCACTGGTTCGGTGGTTCGGTGGTTCGGTGGTTCACAGGTTCACAGGCTCACAGGTTCACTGGTTCACAGGTTCACTGGTTCACTGGTTCACTGGTTCACATGGTTCACATGGTTCACATGGTTCATTGGTTCACATGGTTCACATGGTTCACATGGTTAATTGGTTCACATGGTTCCCATGCTTCATACAATGCATGAATCAGTCGTCCTGCTCCAGCCCATCCGGTCCCAGCATCAGCTGCGCCGCCTCGCTCGGCAGCGCCTCCACTGACTTGAGCTTGCGCGCCATCTGGCGGCTGCGCACCTCGGCGCTTTCGATGTTCTTGGCCGCCTTCTCCAGGGTCAGCTTGGTGGTCGCCAGCACGTCGCCGAATTTGGTGAACTCGGTCTTGACCGCCCCCAGCACCTGCCACACCTCGGACGAGCGCTTCTCGAGCGCCAGCGTGCGGAACCCCATCTGCAAGCTGTTCAGGAGCGCGGCCAGCGTCGACGGCCCGGCGATCGTCACCCGCAAGGTGCGCTGCAGGTCGTCGGCAAGGCCGGGACGGCGCATTACCTCGGCGTACAGGCCCTCGGTCGGCAGAAACAGGATGGCGAAGTCGGTCGTCTGCGGCGGCGACACGTACTTGTCGCAGATGGTGCGCGCCTCGCCCCTTACCGCCCGCTCCAGCTCGGCACCGGCGCGCGCCACGCCATCGGCGTCGGCCACGTCGGCGGCCGCCAGCAGGCGTTCGTACTGCTCTTTCGGAAACTTGGCGTCGATCGGCAGCCAGAGCGGCGCGCCGCCGTCGACGACGCCCGGCAGCTTGATCGCGAATTCGACGCGGGCGTTCGAACCGGCCACCGTCTCGACGTTCTTCGCGTACTGGTCGACCGTCAGCACCTGCTCCAGCAGCATCTCGAGCTGCACCTCGCCCCAGGTGCCGCGGGTCTTGACGTTGGTGAGCACGCGCTTCAGGTCGCCCACGCCGATGGCCAGCTGCTGCATCTCACCCAGGCCCTGGTGCACTTTCTCGAGCCGCTCGGATACCTGGCGGAACGATTCTGAAAGGCGCGTCTCGAGCGTCGCGTGCAGTTTTTCGTCGACCGTCTGGCGCATCTCTTCCAGGCGTTTCGCGTTATCGCCCTGCAGGTCGCGGATCTTGGTCTCCAGCGTGTTGCGCACTTCCAGCATGCGCTGGGCGTTCGATTCGGTGAGGTTGCCCAGGGTCTGCTGCAGGGTGTCGGCGAAGCGCTTCAGCGCGCGCGCCTGTTCTTCGCGCCCGCTGCTCGAATGGAGCTGCATCTGCTGGCGCATGCTGTCGAGTTGCTGGACGGTGGCGCCCAGGTTCTGCGCCATCGACTGGGTCAGGTGCGCGGCGAGTTCCTGGCGCGTGGATTGGGCACTCGACTGCAGCTCTTGCCGCAGTTCGCGCTCCAGGCGCTCGACATGGTTGCCGTCGCCATTGCCGCGCGTGCGCAGCAGGACGACGACCAGCAGGCCGGCATTGACCACGACGCCGACCAGGATGAGGATTTCGGCAACGGTCATGGGTGGCGATCAGTCACGCTTGTTCCGCATCCAGTCCGCGGTCTGGAAGAAGGAATTCATCATGCGCACGCGCAGCGTATCGTCGTAGCCCAGGTCTTCCATGGCCCAGGCCATGCAGCGCAGCCACTGGTCGCGTTCCGCACTGCCGATCGCGAACGGCAGGTGGCGCGCACGCAGGCGCGGGTGGCCGTAGCGCTCGATGTACAGGTCGGGACCGCCCATCCAGCCGGACAGGAACATGAAGGTCTTCTCGCGCGAGCTGTCGTTGGGGACAGGATGCATGGCGTGGATGCCGGCGAATTCGGGCTCCAGCTGCATCAGGTCATAGAAGCGGTCGACCAGCGCGCGCAGGCGCTCGCCGCCGCCCATCATCTCGTACAGGGTCTGCGGTTCGGCCTGTACTTCGTTGCTTGTTTCGGTGTGATGTTCAGACATGGCGCCATGATAGCGCACGGCCGCGGACCTTGTCCGCGGCCGTGCCATCATGGCGCCTATGCCTCGCGCAAGGTCTGCAACGGCGGTTGCCGCAACACCCCGCGCAGCCCGAGCCAGCCGCCCACGATCGCGCACAGCGCGCCGACGCACAGGCCCGCCAGCCACACACCGGGCTCGAACACCCAGGGGAACTTGAACTGGTACGTCGCCAGCGCCCAGCCCAGCGCCGCCGCGCCGGTCGCCGCCAGCAGGCCGGCCAGGCCGCCCACCAGCACGAACTCGATGCGCTGCGCCTGCGCCAGTTGCTGGCGCGTGGCGCCCAGCGCGCGCAGCAGGCCGGCCTCGCGCGTGCGCTCGGACGTCGATCCCATCAGCGCCGCATACAGCACCAGCACACCCGAGGCCAGCGTGAACAGGAACAGGAACTCGACCGCCGTCACCACCTGGTCCAGCACGTCCTGCAACTGGCGGATGATGCCCGAGACGTCGATCACGGTCAGGTTCGGATAGTTGCGCGTCAAGGCATTGCCGAGATTTGCGCCTTCAGGCGGCACGTGGAAGGCCGTCATGTAAGTGGTGGGCGCGTCCGCCATCGCCGCCGGATTGATGATGACGAAGAAGTTGGCGCGCATCGAGCCCCATTCGAGCTTGCGCACGCTGGTGATCTTCGCTTCGACCAGCAGACCCGCCATGTCGAAGCGCATGCTGTCGCCCAACTTGAGGCCCAGGCGCTCCATGATGCTCTGCTCGACCGAGGCCTCGGCCACGCCGGGACCATCGGTGAACCACTCGCCCTGCACCACCTCGTTCGCCAGCGGCAGCACGTTCGTGGTCGACAGGTTGAATTCACGGTTGGCCAGGCGCCGCGCCTCGCCGTCCGCGAAGGTGTCGCGCGTGATCGGCTTGTCGTTGAGCGCCGTCAGGCGGCCGCGGATCATCGGGTACAGCACCGGTTCCTTGACGCCGGCCGCCACCAGCTGGCCTTCGACGCCGGTCTTCTGCTCGGGGAGGATGTTGATCACGAAGCGGTTCGGCGCGTCGGCCGGCGTCGCCAGCTGCCACGCCGCCATCAGGTCGCCGCGCACCACGGTCAGGAGCAGCAGCGCCATCAGGCCCAGCGCCAGCGACACCACCTGCACCACGGTGGCGCCGGGACGGCGCTGCAGCGAAGTGACGGCGAAGCGCCAGGCCTGGTGCTTGAAGGCGCTGCGCATGCGGCGCAAGGCCTGCAACCCAAGCCAGGCCACCAGCGCAAAGAACGCGAAGCCGCCCAGGAAGCCGCCTGCGGTGATCAAGGCCAGGGTCGGGTCGCCCGCCTGCCACAGGAGCAGCAGGAAGAACACGCCGATGCCCAGGCCATAGGTCGCCAGCGCGGCCGGCCGCGGCGCACCCTGCTCGCGCCGGATCACGCGGTTGTGCGGCACGTTGCGCAACTGGAGGATCGGCGGCAGCGCAAAACCAACGAGCAGCAGCATGCCGGTCGCGATGCCCTGCAGCGCCGGCAGCGCCGACACCGGCGGCAGGTCGGTCCTGATCAGCGAGGCGATCATCTCGAGCAGCACGAAGTGGGCGCCGAAGCCGACCAGCACCCCGATCACGCTGCCCAACAGGCCGATGAATCCGAATTCGAGCAGGTACAGGACGGTGACCTGGTTCTGGGTCAGGCCCAGGCAGCGCAGCATGGCGCAGGCGTCCAGGTGGCGACCCATGAAGCGGCGCGCCGCCATCGCCACCGCAACCGCCGCCAGCATCGCCGACAAGAGGCCCACCAGGGACAGGAAGAGCCCCGCGCGGTCGAGCGTGGCGCGCATCTCCGGACGGCCGTTTTCCAGCGTCTCGATGCGCACGCCCTTGATATTGCTGGCCCGGATCTGCGCGCGCAACCACTGCTCGTAGTCGCGCACCGCCGCCATGTCGTTTGCGTCCTTCGAGGCGACCATCAGGCGGAAGCTCACCCGCGCGAAGTCGTCGACCAGGCCCGTGGCTTTCAGGTCGTCCAGCGCCAGCATCACGCGCGGCGCGAAGTTGGCGAACGAGGCGCCTTTATCGGGCTCGGTCGCGATCAGCTGGGCGATGCGGAACTGGCTGTTGCCCAGCGTGAGCGTGGCGCCGACCTCGGTGCGCAGTTGCGGCAGCAGGCCCGGATCGACCCACACCGTGCCGCGCGCCGGCACCTCGCGCGTCGGCTGGCCCTGCGCGCCACCGGCCGCAATCGGGTCGGTGGTGATGCTCATCTGGCCACGCAGCGGATAGCCCGGCGAGACGGCCTTGATCGACGACAGCTGGGCCAACGAGTCGTCGCCCTCGCCGGCTTGCGCCATGCTCGGGAAGGTGACGGTATCGGCCAGCACCAGGCCGCGCTTGAGCGCCTCGTCACGCCACTCCTGGCGCACCGGATCGTCGGTATTGACCAGCAGGTCGGCGCCGAGCAGCTGGTGGGCGTCGCGGTCCATGCCAGAGCGCATGCGGTCGATGAAGAAGCCGACCGAACTCAAGGCCGCCACCGCGACGATCAGCGCCACCAGCAGGAAGCGCAGCTCACCGGCGCGCCAGTCGCGCGCCGTCATGCGAAGAGCCTGGACGAACATGGATGGTCTCCGTTGTGGGATTCAGGCGGCGGCGAAGAACGCGTCGACTTCGGCCAGGAATGCGCGCTTGCGCTCCGGGTCGACGAAGGCGGCCTGGAAGCTGTTGCGCGCCAGCTGGCGCGCATGGCTTTCATCCAGCGGCAGCGCGTCGAAGGCGGCGAAATAATTCTCGTTGACGTAGCCGCCGAAATAGGCCGGATCGTCCGAGTTGACGGTCACCGCGAGATTGGCGTCGAGCAGCATGCGCAGGTTGTGCGAACCCATCACGTCGAACACGCGCAGCTTGATGTTCGACAGCGGGCACACGGTCAACGCCATCTGCTCGCGCGCCAGGCGCTCGACCAGCTCCGGGCTTTCGAGGCTGCGCACGCCGTGGTCGATGCGCTCGACCTTGAGCACGTCGAGCGCGCTTTCGATATAGGCTGGCGGCCCCTCTTCGCCCGCATGCGCGACCAGGCGCAGGCCGAGGCCGCGCGCACGCTCGAATACGCGCGCGAACTTCTCGGGCGGGTGGCCGACTTCGGACGAATCGAGGCCGACGCCGATGAACTTGTCGCGGTAAGGGAGCGACTCTTCGAGCGTGGCGATCGCTTCGTCTTCGGACAGGTGGCGCAGGAAGCACATGATCAGGCTGGCGCTGAGCGGCGCATCCTGGCAGGCGCGCCAGATGCCGTTGACGACGGTCTCGAACGGCACCCCGCGCGCAGTATGGGTTTGCGGATCGAAGAAGATCTCGGCGTGGCGGACGTTATCTGCATGCGCGCGCGCGAGATAGGCTGCGGTCATGTCGTAGAAGTCCTGTTCCTTCAGCAGCACGCTGGCGCCGGCATAGTAAATGTCGAGGAAGGACTGGAGATCGCTGAAAGCGTAGGCCTCGCGCAACGCTTCGACCGAGCTGTAGGCGAGCTTAACGCCATTTCTTTGCGCAAGCTCAAAAATAAGTTCTGGTTCGAGCGAGCCCTCGATGTGGATGTGCAGTTCTGCCTTGGGCATGTTCTGCAGCAGGTCGCGCAGGCGTTCGTCGAGCATGGTTTTCTCCAGCAGGTACATCAGTAAATATGCGAAGTGCGGGCCGATCGGCCATGCCGACCGGAACCGATCGACAAGTGTAACGCATGCCGGCTTTCCAGCCGCGCCGCGGCGAAAACAGCCCGGTTCGTCTATGGAGGCATACCCAAGGACGGACCCGATTCGCGTGCGCCGTGTGTTGAGCAGTTCGTGCACTATCGGCGCACAACGGAAGAAAATGGAACTACCGCCGGCATGCCGCTCTTCTCGTTCAAACCGGCCTCGACGCCGTGTTCCGGTCCCATCTTCCCAGGGCCGCCGCGACGCCTGCAAAAACCGACTTTCGATCGTTACATTCTGCACGCTTTACCACTTCAACAGCTCGCACGACACTGCTTTGACTTCGGAAACTAATAGGCACATAATAAATTTCATAAACGCAAAAAAAATCGTTCTCCAAAGCGCATGGATTTGGCTATCCGCCTGATCGACAACAAAGCAAGCGCACGTGAATTCCACAAACGGCGCCGGCCATCCCGGCGCGGCACGTGTCGACCGAAACTGGAGTACGTGACAAAGATACCGGGGCCCCGGGCAGCTCCAGCATGAGCTGCTGTGACAGTGATTCGTTGTTGGCACATTAAAGGAACTTCAATGAGCATCTTTGAAAACTATGCGGCCCGTTATGAGCGTACCCGGGAAGAGGAATACTCTCTCGCCGAATTCCTCCAGCTATGCAAGAAAGACCCGCTGACGTACGCCAGCGCGCCGGAGCGCATGCTGGCCGCGATCGGCGAGCCGACCCTGGTCGATACGCGCCTCGATCCCCGCCAGTCGCGCATCTTCGCCAACAAGGTGATCAAGATCTATCCGGCCTTCCGCGAGTTCTACGGCATGGAAGAAGTGATCGAGCAGGTCGTGTCTTATTTCCGCCATGCGGCGCAAGGACTCGAGGAGCGCAAGCAGATCCTGTATTTACTCGGCCCGGTCGGCGGCGGCAAATCGTCGATCGCCGAAAAACTCAAGAGCCTGATGGAACTCGTGCCCTTCTATGCGATCAAGGGCTCGCCGGTGAATGAATCGCCGCTGGGCCTGTTCAGCGAAGAAGAAGACGGCACCATCCTCGAAGAAGACTACGGCATCCCGCGCCGCTACCTGCGCGCCATTCCAAGTCCGTGGGCCGTCAAGCGCCTGCACGAATACGGCGGCGACATCAATAAATTCCGCGTCGTCAAACGCTATCCGTCGATCCTCAAGCAGATCGCGATTTCAAAAACGGAACCGGGCGACGAAAACAACCAGGATATCTCTTCGCTGGTCGGCAAGGTCGACATCCGCAAGCTCGAGGATTTCCCGCAAGACGATCCGGACGCCTACAGCTATTCCGGCGGGCTGTGCCTGGCGAACCAGGGCCTGATGGAATTCGTCGAGATGTTCAAGGCGCCGATCAAGGTGCTGCACCCGCTGCTCACCGCCACGCAAGAGGGCAACTACAAGGGTACCGAAGGCTTCGGCGCGATCCCGTTCGACGGCATCGTGCTGGCCCACTCGAACGAATCCGAGTGGAAGACCTTCCGCAACAACCGCAACAACGAGGCGTTCCTCGACCGCATCTATATCGTGAAGGTGCCGTATTGCCTGCGCGTGTCCGATGAAATCCAGATCTACGACAAGCTGCTGCGCAACTCCTCGCTCGACAAGGCGCCGTGCGCACCCGGCACCCTGCGCATGATGTCGCAATTTGCCGTGCTGTCGCGCCTGAAGGACCCCGAGAACTCGAGCATCTTCTCCAAGATGCTGGTCTACGATGGCGAAAACCTCAAGGACACCGATCCGAAGGCCAAGTCGCTGCATGAATACGTCGACTATGCCGGCGTGGACGAAGGCATGAACGGCCTGTCGACCCGCTTCGCCTTCAAGATCCTGTCAAAGGTCTTCAACTTCGACAATACCGAGGTGGCGGCCAATCCGGTACACCTGCTGTATGTGCTCGAGCAGCAGATCGAGCGCGAGCAGTTCCCGCCGGAGACCGAACAGCGCTACCTCTCGTATATCAAGGAACACCTGGCGCAGCGCTATGTCGATTTCATCGGCAAGGAGATTCAAACCGCCTACCTGGAAAGCTATTCCGAGTATGGCCAGAACATCTTCGACCGCTACGTGACCTTTGCCGACTTCTGGATCCAGGACCAGGAATTCCGCGATCCCGATACCGGGGAGAGTTTCGACCGCGAATCGCTCAATTCCGAACTGGAAAAGATCGAGAAACCGGCCGGGATTTCAAATCCGAAAGATTTCCGCAACGAGATCGTCAACTTCAGCCTCAGGGCACGCGCGACCAATGCCGGCAAGAATCCGGCCTGGACCAGCTACGAGAAGTTCCGCAGCGTGATCGAGAAGAAGATGTTCTCGAATACCGAGGAACTGTTGCCGGTGATTTCCTTCAATGCAAAAGCGAGTGCCGAGGATGCGAACAAGCATGCCGACTTCGTGGCCCGCATGGTAGAGAAAGGCTATACACCTAAGCAGGTGCGTCTGTTGTGCGAATGGTATTTGCGTGTGCGCAAGTCCTCTTAACGGCGCCCATGCGCGCTACCGGCAACGTAGGGTGGACGGCTCTGCCGTCCACGCGTTCAAACCAAGTACGCGATGTGGCAGATCAAGCAGTAGCAACGTAGGGTGGACGGCTCTGCCGTCCACGCGTTCAAACCAAGTACGCGATGTGGCAGATCAAGCAGTAGCAACGTAGGGTGGACGGCTCTGCCGTCCACGCGTTCAAACCAAGTACGCGATGTGACAGATCAAGCAGTAGCAACGTAGGGTGGACGGCTCTGCCGTCCACGCGTTCAAACCAAGTACGCGATGTAACAGATCAAGCAGTAGCAACGTAGGGTGGACGGCTCTGCCGTCCACGCGTTCAAAATCAAGTACGCGATGTGGCAGATCAAGCGTTAGTTGAACGCGTGGACGGAGAATCCGTCCACCCTACGCCCGGGGCGTTGCTGTGTGGCCGCAGGCTGCCACACAGCAACCGGCAACGATACGCGTGCGTCGCACGCTCGTTCGCGTAGCGTATTAAGATAGGGGTGTCGTCGCTTGCGACGGCGCCAGGGCGCGAGCGGTAGATCGTGTGCCGACAGTTCCGCGCTTATATTGAGCATGAGCAGGAGGCCTGTTTTGACTTACCTCATCGACCGTCGCTTGCAGGGCAAGAACAAGTCAGCGGTCAACCGCGAACGCTTCCTGCGCCGTTACAAGGCGCAGATCAAGGACGCGGTCGGCCGCGCGATCAAGGGCCGTTCGATCACCGACATCGAGAACGGCGAAAAGGTCACCATTCCCGTCAAGGACGTGAATGAACCCCATTTCGGCCACGCCCACGGCGGCGTCTACGAAACCGTCAACCCCGGCAATACCGAATACCAGAAGGGCGACCAGTTCAACCGGCCACTCGGTGGCGCCGGGGGGCCCGGACGCGGGCGCGCCGGCAATAGCGAACAGACTGTCGAGGACGACTTCATCTTCGAGCTATCGCGCGAAGAATTCATGAATTATTTCTTCGAGGATCTTGAGCTGCCGAATATGGTCAAGACGCAGCTGACCCAGACCATCGAGTACAAGAACCAGCGCGCCGGCTACAACGTGTCCGGCACGCCGTCGAACATCCATGTGCTGCGCTCGCTGCGCGGCGCACTTGGGCGCCGCATCGCCGTCGGCGGCCCGGCCCGGCGCCGCCTGGCCGAAGCCGAGGAAGCACTGCAGGCCTTGCTCGACGAAGGCGCCCCGTCCGACGACGAGCAGGTGATCGAACTGAAGGACCGCATCCACCACCTGCACATCCGCCTCAACGCCATTCCCTTCATCGATCCGTTCGACCTGCGTTACTCGAACCGGATCAAGGTACCCAAGCCCAGCACCCAGGCCGTGATGTTCTGCATCATGGACGTGTCGGGCTCGATGGACGAGACACGCAAGGACACGGCCAAGCGCTTCTTCATCCTGCTGTATCTGTTCCTCAAGCGGGTCTACGAGAAAATCGACGTCGTCTTCATCCGCCACCACACGGCGGCGGCCGAGGTCGACGAGAACGAGTTCTTCCACTCGCGCGAGTCGGGCGGCACGGTGGTGTCCTCGGCCCTGCACCTGCTGCAGAAAGTGATCGCCGAGCGCTACGGCAGCGCCGACTGGAACGCCTACGTGGCGCAAGCGTCCGACGGCGACAACTGGGACAACGACTCGGTGCTGTGCAAGCAGATTCTTACCAGCGCGATCATGCCGCGCGTGCAGTATTACACCTATGTCGAGATCACCGATGGACCGCCGCAAAACCTGTGGGAACAGTACTGCGACGTCGCCGCCCAGCACCGCAATTTCGCGATGCAGAAGATCGTGACCCCGGCCGACATCTATCCGGTATTCCGGGAACTGTTCAAGAAGCAGGCCAAATAGCCTGCGGAACGCGTCACGGCAATACCTGCAGCCAATAGCGAGGCGCTTATGCCAAGAGATCCAAGCAATCCGCGCGCCCTGCCCGAACAGTCGGAGTGGACCTTCGACCTGATCGAGCAGGCGCACGAAGAAATCAAGCGGGTGGCCAAGCGCTACGGCCTGGACACCTATCCGAACCAGCTCGAGATCATCACTGCCGAGCAGATGATGGATGCCTACACCTCGGTAGGGATGCCGGTATCGTATAACCACTGGTCATTCGGCAAGCACTTCCTGAGCACCGAAAAAAGCTACCGCCGCGGCCAGATGGGCCTGGCGTACGAGATCGTCATCAACTCGAATCCCTGCATCGCCTACCTGATGGAAGAGAACAGCCTGACAATGCAGGCGCTGGTGATCGCCCACGCCGCCTACGGCCACAACTCTTTCTTCAAGGGCAATTACCTGTTCCGCAGCTGGACCGATGCCGACGCCATCGTCGACTACATGGTGTTTGCCAAGAACTATATCGCCGAGTGCGAGCAGCGCTATGGCATCGATGCGGTCGAGGAATTGCTCGATTCCTGCCACGCGCTGCAGAACTATGGCGTCGACCGCTACAAGCGGCCGGCCAAGCTGTCGGTGGCGCAAGAAGCGGCGCGCACCAAGGAACGCGAGGAATACGCCCAGTCGCAAGTCAATTCGATCTGGCGCACCCTGCCCCAGCGCGAAGAACAGGCGGCGGCGGCGGATACGCCGCCCCACCGCTTCCCGCCCGAACCCGAAGAAAACCTGCTGTATTTCATCGAGAAATACGCGCCCCTGCTCGAACCCTGGCAGCGCGAACTGGTGCGCATCACGCGCAAGATCTCGCAGTATTTTTATCCGCAGCGCCAGACCCAGGTGATGAACGAGGGCTGGGCCACCTTCTGGCACTACACGATCCTGCAAGACCTGTACAAGGAAGGGATCGTCGGCGACGGCTTCATGCTCGAGTTCCTGCAAAGCCATACCAACGTGGTCTACCAGCCGCCCGCGAACAGCCCGTATTACACCGGGATCAACCCCTACGCGCTCGGTTTCGCGATGATGACCGATATCCGGCGCATTTGCGAAAACCCGACCGATGAAGACAAGGCCTGGTTCCCGGACATCGCCGGCAGCGACTGGCTCAAGACGCTCGACTTCGCGATGCGCAACTTCAAGGACGAGAGCTTTATCGCGCAATACCTGTCGCCCAAGCTGATCCGTGACTTCCACTTCTTCGCCGTGCTGGACGACGACCGCAGCGACAAGCTGACGATCTCGGCCATCCACGACGAGGCCGGCTACCGGTACGTGCGCCACAGGCTGGCCGAGCAATACAACCTGGGCAGCCGCGAGCCGAACATCCAGGTCTGGCAAGTCAATACGCGCGACGACCGCGCCCTGACCCTGCGCCACACGCAATACAACCGCCGTCCGCTCAACGGCCAGGCGCAAGAGGTCCTCAAGCACGTGGCGCGGCTGTGGGGCTTCGACGTGCGGCTTGAAACAGCCGATCCGACGGGCCACGTGGTCAGCTTCCTGGAATGCCGGCGCGAGAAGCGCGGACGGTAGTCGCCGGCCTGGCGCGTCGATAAGCCGTGCCACGCACGGTGCACAGGGGCTCCCGCTGTGGATGGCATGGCGTGGGCGGGGTTCCCGTCCACGCGTTCACGACGGCCTGCATGGCCGCAATCACCGACTCGGCCGACCGTCGTCGACCACGGTCGCTGCCGACCAAGGCGCGACGGGTTGTTGTATACAGTGTGGGCGACTTTTGCCGCCGACGCGCCGATCATGCGCGCCTCCACCCGCCGCACGCCACGCCGGCCGGCGATCACCGCATCGGCGGCATGGCGTGGCCAGCCAGAGCCAACCCCAGCTGCGCCCCACCAGCACCTCCGCCTACTTATGCATGTTCAATTACCTGTCCGACTATCGCCAATATACGTATTTCATGGTATGTTCCAAACATCAGATGTTAGCGCTGTCACAACCAAGTCATGGCAATGTGCTGGTGAAGGGCCTAGCAAATCTAAGTAATATAGTTTGTCGCAGAGGGTGTGGATGCGCGCAGCTTCCGTTCTCTCAAGATGAAGTAGTTATATAGCGTTCGTTTGACACATCTCAAACGCTATAACGGGTATCACTTTTATCTATAGCTTGTGTACGCCTGAGACGGCTACCATGCACTCCCGGCCCAGGCCGGTAAAAGATGAAAATCGGCTATTGTTTGCAAAATAACCAGTTTTAAGTAATGGGAAATTTTCCAAATCGTCGATTTAACGTCATAAATTTGGTGAATTTGGCATCCGCATTGATCTTCCACGTATGAGGAGAATCGCTACATAAAACTACAAATTTTCCGGCCTTCCGGACCCCGCAAAACGACCTCGCCGAGCTTGTATAGATGAGCTTGTTTGCCAGCATTTACAGGTAGTTAGCGCACCTTTCGACGCCGTAAAAATGTATGTGCAAAAAAGAATTCGTAGGTATAATTCTTCGATGTCCCGGATGCGGCTCTAGGCTTTTGTCGTGTTTAGTGGGTTTGGTAGCAACAAAAAAGAGTTGGTATTGGAGAAATATGGCATGAATTTTTCGAATGAGAAGCAACCCGGGAAAAATTTCACAGGATTCATCGTTGTCCTCATCCTTCACGTCCTCGTGGGATGGGCACTCGTTGCGGGCCTGGGTACCCGGATCGTCAGCAAGGTGACCGAAGCGGTTGAAACCAAGCTGATCGAAGAGGTAGCACCGCCGCCGCCGCCGGAAACCCCGCCGCCGCCGCCGCCGCCAGAAATGAAAGCGCCGCCGCCGCCGTTCATCCCGCCGGTCGAAGTGCAAGTGCAGCAACCGCCGCCACCGCAAAACACGATCGCGACCGCGACCACCACGCCGCCGCCGACCACCCAGCTGGCTCCGCCGGCTCCGCCAGCACCTCCGGCTCCGCCGGCACCGCCGGCACGTGGCCCGAGCCGCACCGAGGCAGTCGCTGACTTTAATACTTGCGCACGTCCGGAATACCCACGTTCGTCGCAGCGCAATGAAGAAACCGGTACCACGACCCTGCAGTTCCTGATCGGTGTCGATGGTCGGGTGATGGAAGCCAAGCTGGCGAAGTCGAGTGGCTTCCGTGACTTGGACCGAGCCGCTCAATCGGCTCTGAGCAAATGCCGATTCAAGCCCGCCATGATTGATGGCAAGCCGGAACAGGCGTGGACAGCGGTGCAGTACGTCTGGACGCTGGAATAAAACCGAGACAGGTCACCGTCTCAAACTTTGATTGTCGTTGTCATTAAGTTCAGCGAACTGTCTATTTAATATCTTTGGAGGAAGCATGTTTAAGAATACCCGTTTGTCCGCTTTCCTGGCGGCTGTCCTGTTGTCGGTAACTGCAGCATCGGCTCTGGTCTCGGCCCCTGCCTTCGCTCAAGAAACCCCGGCAACCGACGCAGCTGCGCCAGCAGCGACCGACGCAGCTGCACCAGCTGTTGATCCAGCTGCTGCTCCTGCAGACGCTGCTGCTCCGGCAGATGCTGGCGCGCCAGCCGCTGCTCCAGGCGGCGAGCAGACCGAAGAAGTCTACAACCCGTACGGCCTGCAAGCCATGTGGGAACACGGCGACTTCGTCAACAAGGGCACCCTGATCATCCTGTCGCTGATGTCGATCGGTTCGTGGTACATCATCATCACCAAGCTGATCGACCAGCAGAAGATCATGAAGCAGTCGAAAGACATGCAAGCCAAGTTCTGGAAAGCACCGTCGATCGCTGCTGGTTCGGCTCAGCTGAAAGAAGGCTCGCCATTCCGCTTCATCGCTGAAACCGGCACCAAGGCAACCCAGCACCACGACGGCGCCCTGCTCGAGCAGATCGACCTGTCGACCTGGGTCACCATGCAGATCCAGCGCGCAGTGGACCGCGTCCAGTCGCGTCTGCAAGACGGCCTGTCGTTCCTGGCAACCGTTGGTTCGACCTCGCCGTTCATCGGTCTGTTCGGTACCGTCTGGGGCATCTACAACGCACTGACCGCCATCGGCATGTCGGGTAACGCATCGATCGACAAGGTTGCAGGTCCAGTCGGTGAAGCACTGATCATGACCGCCTTCGGTCTGTTCGTTGCAGTTCCTGCCGTCCTGGGTTACAACTGGCTGGTGCGTCGTAACAAGACCGTCCTGGAAGACATCCGTTCGTTCTCGGCCGACGTTCACTCGGTCCTGATCTCGGGCGCCATGTCGACCTCGAACGCAGCTGCCGCAGCTAAAAAGATTGGATAAATCATGTCGATGAGTGTCGGTTCCGATTCCGGAGAAGATGCACTGAACTCAGAGATCAACACGACGCCACTCGTTGACATCATGTTGGTTCTGCTGATCATCTTCCTGATCACTAGCCCGGTGGTGCTGAATCTGCAGAAAGTCAATCTGCCTGCAGAAGAGAACCAGGTCACGCTGACCAAGCCGGAAGACGTGAACATCACCGTCAATAAAGACGGCGAGATGTACTACAACCAGACTCACCTCGCGAATACGGACGAGCTGTTCAAGTTCCTCGCGGAGCAGTCGGTGAAAGTGCCGCAACCGGCGGTGAAAGTTCGTGGCGACCAGGAAGCCCGCTACGAAGCGATCGGCCGGGTGATCTACACGGCACAACGTGCTGGTGTGCAGAAGGTTGGTTTCGTTATTCAGCCTGAATAAAGCTGATGACCCGGCACGCGGCGCCTGGCTTTCGAGCCGGGCGCCGTAACCTTCTCCCCAACATTTGATAAGGACACACCCATGAGTATGAACGTAGGTGGAGGCGGCTCCGCAGCAGCAGCCGATCCGGAACCGATGATGGAAATGAACATGACGCCGTTGATCGACGTCTTGCTCGTTCTGATCATCATGCTGATTATCACGATTCCGAAGCAAGACCACTCGGTCAATCTGAACATGCCAGTTGGTAACCCGCCGCAAAGCGATATCAAACCGGTCGTGATCACGATCGACGTGGACTTTGACGGCACCATCCTCTGGGATGGCGAAGTCATCCCGGATCGTGCGGCCCTCGAAGCCAAGATGAACGCCGTTGCAGCCATGCCTGACCAGCCTGAAGTGCACTTGCGCCCTAATAAGCTGGTAGAGTACAAGGTTGTTGCCGGTGTCATGGCATCTGCCCAGCGTATTGGCGTCACCAAAATCGGCATGGTCGGTAACGAGCAGTTCCAGTAATCGTTCCATGTTTGACCAACACGGCAGGGCTATCCCTGCCGTGTCCATTTTGAAATAAGGATTTTTCAGATGATCAAGTTCCGTCTCGCTCACCTCAGCCTCGCACTGGCCGCATTGGGCTTTACCGCGGTCACCCCGGTAATCGGCCTGTCTTCCGCCGCGGCGCAGGAAGCGCTGCGCGCGGAGATCGGCAAACCGCTGCAGCAAGCCCAGGCCCAGATGAAGCAGGGCAAGCACAAGGATGCACTGGCAACCCTGCGCGGACTGGACAAGGTGGGCAACAAGTCGTCCAACGAAAACTACCTGATCGAGCGCGTGCGCGCCGCGGCAGCTTCGTCGGCCGGCGACTACGATACCGCCGCCAAATCGTTCGAAGCCCTGCTCAATTCGGGCAAGCTGAGCGCCAACGAGCGTTCGCAATTCTCCGAAGGCCTGGTGGGCATCTATATGCGCGCCGGCGACCTGAACAAGGCAAACGCCACCATCCAGAACCTGCTCAAGCAGAAGGATGATCCAAAACTGCGCGCTTACCTGCTGCAGAACTATTACAAGCAAGGCAATACCGCTGCCCTCGAGCAAGAACTGCGCACTATCGAGAAAAGCGGCCGCCTGACCGAAGACCAGTTGGGCATGCTGGCCAATATCCAGCTCAAGAAGAACGATACCGCCGGCTACGTGCGCACCATCGAGAGGCTGGCCACCAGCTATCCGAAGGCCCAGTACTGGACCGACCTGCTGAACCGCGTGCAGCGCCAGAAGGGTTACTCGCAGCGCCTGAACGTCGACGTCTACCGCCTGAAGCTGGCCAATAACCTGCTCAAGAAGCCGAGCGAGTTCATGGAAATGGCCCAGCTCGTGCTGCAGGCGAAAGCCCCGGCCGAAGCGCTCAAGATCATCGACAAGGGCTACAAGGCCGGCGCCCTGGGCACCGGCACCGATGCCGCACGTCATCAGCGCCTGAAGGAACTGGCAGAGAAGAACCTGGCAGAGCAAAACAAGAACTTCGCGACCCTGGAAGCCGAGCACGCCGCCGTCAAGGACAACGACTCGCTGGTGGGCCTGGGCTATGCACTGGTGCAGGCAGGCCAGGCTGACAAGGGCCTGAAGATGATGGAAGCGGCAATCAAGGCCGGTGGCCTGAAGAACGCCGACGACGCCAAGCTGCGCCTGGGCGAAGCCTACGCAGCGGCCGGCAAGAAGCAGCAAGCCATCGCCACGCTCAAGACCGTGGGCGGCAAGGACGGCACCGCCGAACTGGCCCGCTACTGGATCATGGCGATCAACAGCCCACTGAGCTGATCGGCCTGTCCCCGCGCAAGCGGGGTCGCGCCTGGCCTGCGAAAGCGGCATCATCCCGTCGTCCCCGCCCAGGCGGGGCCCAAGTTTGCCTGCATTGCGACATTGCAGGCAGTACCTGGGTCCCCGCCTCCGCGGGGACGACGTCATTCTGCATCAGCAATCCCCGCAGCCGTCGCCCATATGCAACTACCTAGTTACCGTATAATCAGGGTTTTGGCGCCGCACCATTGTCGCGCGGCTTGCAACCGGACCCAGATTTGATGAAGGTATTTCGCGGACTTCCCAACGACAGGGCGCGCGCGCCCTGCGCGCTCACGATCGGCAATTTCGACGGCGTCCATCGCGGCCACCAGGCCCTGCTGGCGCATGTGCGCAGCGCCGCCGCCGCGCTCGGCGTGGAAGCCGCCGTGATGACGTTCGAGCCCCACCCGCGCGAATACTTCGCCCATAAATCGGGCGACCTGTCGCGTGCCCCGGCGCGCATCGCCAACCTGCGCGACAAGCTCGAAGACCTCGACCACGCCGGCATCGACCGCGTGATCGTCGAGCATTTCAACGAACAATTCGCCGCCATGTCGCCGCGCGACTTCATCGAGCGGGTGCTGGTCGACGGCCTGCACGTCAAGTGGCTGATGGTCGGCGACGATTTCCGCTTCGGCGCGCGGCGCCAGGGCGACATCGCGATGCTGGTCGAGGCCGGCCGCGAATTCGGCTTCGAGGTCCACACCCTGGACGCCGTCATGCTCGGCGACCAGCGCATCTCGTCATCGGCCGTGCGCGCCGCCCTGCTCGAAGGCGATTTCTTCCGCACCGGTGAACTGCTCGGCCACCCGTATGCGATGTCGGGCCACGTGATCCACGGCCAGAAGCTGGGCCGCACGCTCGGCTTTCCGACCATGAACCTGCGCGTCGCCCACCGCCCTGCCCTGTCCGGCATCTTCGTCGTGCAGGTCCACGGCCTGGCCGACGCGCCACTGCCGGCGGTGGCCAGCCTGGGCGTGCGGCCGACCGTCGAGGATGCCGGCCGTATGCTGCTCGAGGTCCATGTATTCGACTATGCCCAGCAATGCTACGGCAAGCTGGTGCGCGTGGAATTCCTGGCCAAGCTGCGCGACGAAGAGAAATACGACGACCTCGCCACGCTCACCGCCGCGATCGACAATGACGCGGAGCAGGCGCGCGCCTTCTTCGCCCAACGCCATAGCGCGCTGACGGCGACCGACCGAATTTGAGCGCGTTTCCCGGCCGTCGCCTCGACGTCCTGGAAGCGCCTCACCCGACTCTGCCGCGGCGCCCCGCGTCGTGCAAACAAGAACACTTACCAGAAGAAGCTTATGTCCGATACCACACAAAACAATGGCCAGTCCAAGGCACCCAAGGGCCCAAAAAAGCCTGAAAGCAAATACCCGGTCAATATGACCGACACCCCGTTCCCGATGCGCGGCGACCTCGCCAAGCGCGAGCCGGGCTGGGTCAAGCAATGGCAAGACAAGAAGATCTACGAGCGCGTGCGCAAGGCCGCCGCCGGCCGTCCGAAGTTCATCCTGCACGACGGTCCTCCGTACGCGAATGGCGACATCCACCTGGGCCACGCCGTCAACAAGATCCTCAAGGACATGGTGATCAAGTCGCGCACCATCGCCGGCTTCGACGCGCCCTACGTGCCGGGCTGGGATTGCCACGGCATGCCGATCGAGATCCAGATCGAAAAACTGTACGGCAAGAACCTGCCGACGGCCGAGGTGCTGCAAAAGGCGCGCGCCTATGCGCTCGAGCAGATCGACCGCCAGCGCGCCGGCTTCATCCGCCTGGGCGTGCTGGGCGAGTGGGACAATCCCTACATGACCATGGCCTACAGCAACGAGGCCGACGAGCTGCGCGCCCTCGGCACCCTGCTGGACAAAGGTTATGTGTACCGCGGCCTCAAGCCCGTCAACTGGTGCTTCGACTGCGGCTCGGCGCTGGCCGAAGCCGAAGTCGAATACCAGGACAAGCGCGACCCGGCGATCGACGTCGGCTTCCCCTTCCATGAGCACGACAAGATCGCCGCCGCCTTCGGCCTGGACCGGCTGCCGACCGACAAGGGCTTCATCGTGATCTGGACCACGACCCCGTGGACCATCCCGTCGAACCAGGCCCTGAACGTGGGCCCGGAAGTGGGCTATTCGCTGGTGCAGGTCGAGCGCGACGGCCAGCCGCAACTGTTGATCCTGGGTTCGGAACTGGTCGAGCCGGTCCTGCAGCGCTACAAGCTCGAAGGCACGGTCCTCGCCACCACCACGGGCGACAAGCTCGAAGGCATCCGCTTCAAGCACCCGCTGCATGCGCAGGACGCCTTCTACGATCGCCTGTCGCCGGTCTACCTGGCCGACTACGTGACCGTCGACAGCGGCACCGGCGTGGTCCACTCGGCCCCGTCCTATGGCCTGGAAGACTTCCAGTCGTGCAAGGCGCACGGCATGAAGGACGACGAGATGCTCAAGCCCGTGATGGGCGACGGCCGCTTCGCCGCGAGCCTGCCGCTGTTCGGCGGCATGACCATCTGGGAAGCCAGCAAGCCGATCTGTGGCGCGCTGACCGAGGCCGGCGCCCTGTTCGAACTCAAGATGTTCGACCACAGCTACATGCACTGCTGGCGCCATAAAACCCCGATCGTCTACCGCGCCACCAACCAGTGGTTCGCCGGCATGGACATCACGCCGAAGGACGGCGGCCCGACGCTGCGCGAAACGGCGCTGGCCGGGATCGAGAAGACCCGGTTCTTCCCGGACTGGGGCCAGGCGCGCCTGCACGGCATGATCGAAAACCGTCCGGACTGGACCCTGTCGCGCCAGCGCCAATGGGGCGTGCCGATGGCCTTCTTCGTGCACAAGGAAACCGGGGCGCTGCACCCGCGCACGCCGGAACTGCTGGAGCAGGTGGCGCAGCTGATCGAAGCCGGCGGCATCGACGCCTGGCACGACCTCGACCCGGCCACCCTGCTCGGCGCGGACGCCGCGAGCTACGAAAAGAACAAGGACACGCTGGACGTCTGGTTCGATTCGGGCAGCACCCACCAGACCGTGCTGCGCGGCTCGCACAAGGAGCAATCGAGCTTCCCGGCCGACCTGTACCTGGAAGGCTCGGACCAGCACCGCGGCTGGTTCCACTCGTCGCTCCTGACCTCTTCGATGTTGAACGGCACACCGCCGTACAAGGCGCTGCTGACCCACGGCTTCACCGTCGACGAGAACGGCAAGAAGATGTCGAAGTCGCTCGGCAACACGATGGCGCCGCAAAAGATCTCGGATACCCTCGGCGCCGACATCCTGCGCCTGTGGGTGGCTTCGACCGATTACACGGGCGAGCTGTCGATCGGCGAAGAGATCCTCAAGCGCGTGACCGAATCGTACCGCCGCATCCGCAACACGCTGCGCTTCCTGCTGGCGAACACCTCGGACTTCGACCCGGCGCAGCACGCGGTGCCGATGGCCGAACTGCTCGAGATCGACCGCTATGCGATCGCCTCGATGGCGCAATTGCAGAACGACGTGGCCGGCCACTTCGAGCGCTACGAGTTCCACCCGGTCGTGTCGCGCCTGCAGAACTACTGCTCGGAAGACCTGGGCGGCTTCTACCTCGACATCCTCAAGGATCGCCTCTACACCACCGGTGTGGAATCGCAGGCGCGCCGCTCGGCGCAGACCGCGCTGTGGCACATCGCCCACTCGCTGCTGCGCGTGATGGCGCCGATCCTCTCGTTCACCGCCGAGGAAGCGTGGGCCGTGTTCGCTGGCCAGCAGAAGTTCGCGGACAGCGACGAGACGATCTTCACCCAGACGCTGTGGACCTTCCCCGCGCTGGAAGATGGCGACACCCTGCTGGCCAAGTACGCGCTGCTGCGCCAGGTCCGCCTCGACGTCACCAAGCAGCTCGAGGAAGTCCGTACCTCGGGCGCCATCGGTTCGTCGCTGCAGGCCGAGCTGGCGATCAAGGCGTCGGGCGACAAGTACCGCGCGCTGGCCAGCCTGGACGACGACCTGAAGTTTGTCTTCATTACCTCGCAGGCGACCGTGAGCGAAGTCGCCGCCGAGGCGGATGAAAGCGTGGCCGTGGAACCGTCGACCGCCGAGAAGTGCGAGCGCTGCTGGCACTACCGCCGCGACGTCGGCCACGACCACGCGCATCCGACGCTGTGCGGCCGCTGCACCAGCAACCTGTTCGGCGCCGGCGAAAAACGCCGCTACGCCTAAGCGCCCCGGGTCGACCGACCCGCGGGTTTTCCGCCATGCCGCTGTCACAGGCGGCATGGCGCGTACCGACACCACACACCATGGCAACCAAAAAGAAACCAGTCGCATCCGGTCCGAAACTTGTCACCCGCAGCAGCGGCGCCAGCCTGTTCCCCTGGATCGGCCTGTCCCTGATCATCGTCCTGCTCGACCAGGTCACCAAGCTCACCGTCGAACGCACCTTCGCGTATGCGGAGACGGTGCCGGTCACGGGCTTTTTCAACCTGATCAAGGTGTACAACCCGGGCGCGGCATTCAGCTTCCTGGGCGACGCCAGCGGATGGCAGCGCTGGCTGTTCCTGGGCATCGCCATCGGCGCCGTGGTGTTCTGCATCTACATGATGTCCAAGAACGCGAGCCAGCGCCTGTTCTGCTTCGCCCTGGCGCTGATCATGGCCGGCGCGATCGGCAACGGCATCGACCGCGTGGTGCACGGCCATGTGATCGACTTCCTCGATTTCTACTGGACCGGCATCGGCCATTTCCCGGCCTTTAACATCGCCGACATCGGCATTTCGGTGGGCGCCGTCCTGTTCGTCCTGGACGAACTGCGCCGTGTGAACAAGTCGTAAGGAGACCATCATGGAGCTGAAAGGCAAGCGCATCGTCCTCGGCCTGACCGGCGGCGTTGCCTGCTACAAGGCGGCCGAACTGTGCCGCGCGCTGGTCAAGCAGGGCGCCAGCGTGCAGGTGGTCATGAGCGAGGCGGCCACCCACTTCATCGGTGCGGTCACCATGCAGGCCCTGTCCGGCCAGCCGGTCTACCTGGACCAGTGGGACGCGCGCATGGCCAACAACATGGCCCACATCGACCTGACCCGCAACGCCGACGCGATCCTGATCGCGCCCTGCTCGGCCGACTTCATGCGCAAACTCGCGCACGGCGCCGCCGACGACCTGCTGTCGACGCTGTGCGTGGCGCGTCCGCGCCATGTGCCGCTGCACGTGGCGCCGGCGATGAACGTCGAGATGTGGGAAAACCCGGCCACCCAGCGCAACGTCGCCCAACTGCGCGAAGACGGCGTCAAGCTGTTCGGTCCGGGCTGCGGCTCGCAGGCCTGCGGCGAGACGGGCCTGGGCCGCATGCTCGAAGCCGAGGAACTGGTCGAAGAACTGATCGCCTCCTTCCAGCACAAGGTGCTGGCCGGGCGGCGCGTACTGATCACCGCCGGCCCCACTTTTGAGCCGATCGACCCGGTGCGCGGGATCACCAACCTGTCGTCGGGCAAGATGGGATATGCGCTGGCGCGCGCGGCGCGCGAAGCGGGCGCCGAGGTGACCCTGGTCTCGGGCCCGGTGTCGCTGGCCACGCCGCATGGCGTGCGCCGCATCGACGTGCTCACCGCGCAGCAGATGCACGATGCCGTGATGGCCGGCGTGGAAGGCCAGCACGTGTTCATCGGCGTAGCGGCGGTGGCCGACTGGCGCGTGGCCAATGCCAGTGAGCAGAAGATCAAGAAGACGGCGGATGGCGCCCCGCCGCAGCTCGAATTCGCGCAGAACGCCGACATCCTGGCCTCTGTCGCCGCCACCGTGACGCTGTCCGGCTGGCCCTACTGCGTGGGCTTTGCCGCCGAATCCGAGCAGCTGGAACAGTACGGCGCCGCCAAGCGCGAAAAGAAAGGCATCCCCCTGTTGGTGGGCAATATCGGCCACCAGACGTTCGGGCAGGATGACAATACCGTGATCCTGTTCGACGAGAGCGGCCACACGGTGCTCGAGCGGGCCGACAAGCTCACGCTGGCGCGCCAGCTCGTGTCCGAGATCGCGAAACGCATCGAACAGCGCTCCCTGCTGACGTAAATAGAAAAAGTATCAATGAAGAATATCGACCTGAAAATCCTCGACCCGCGCATGAAAGACCTGCTGCCGGCCTACGGCACGCCGGGCAGCGCGGGCCTCGACCTGCGCGCCTGCCTCGACGCGCCGCTCACCATCGAGCCTGGCCAGACGGTGCTGGTGCCGACCGGCCTGGCCATCCACATCGGCGATCCGGGGTACGCCGCCATGATCCTGCCGCGCAGTGGGCTCGGCCATAAGAGCGGCATCGTTCTTGGCAATCTGGTAGGCTTGATCGACTCCGATTACCAGGGCCAGCTGATGGTCTCCACCTGGAATCGCAGCGCCACCACCTTCGTGCTGCAGCCGATGGACCGGTTGGCGCAACTGATCGTGGTGCCGGTCCTGCAGGTTGGCTTCAACGTGGTGGCGGAGTTCGCATCGAGCGACCGTGGCGCCGGAGGCTTCGGAAGCACCGGCAAACAATAACAACACGTGAGGAGGACCATGATCCCAATGCACCGTCTACAACGCTTCAAGTCCGCCGCGCTGGTCGCCGCCACCGCGGCCCTGCTCGCGGCCTGCAGCACGCCAGGGCCCATGCAGTCGTCGACCACGCCTGGCGCTATTCCCGACCAGGTTCCGGGCAAGCCCGCGATCACGCCGCAGATCGCCGCCGCCGCCGACCTGCTTTCCCGCATGGCGACCCAGCACGACCGCCTGTACCGGATCGCGGCCCCCCTCCTGATCGACAACGCAGAGCTGTGCACCAAGCACGCGCGCAACCTGCTTGGCTTCACGGCCAAGAACCGCTATTCCTATCCCGGCCAGTACAACGAAGCGGCCTGGGTGGCGCTCGGCATGGGCGAGCGCCTGCAGGTGACCAATGTGTTGAATGGCAGCGGCGCGGCCAAGGCCGGCCTGCGCCAGGGCGACCGCCTGGTGGCGGCCGCCGGCACGCCCCTGCCCCAAGGGCCGGACGCCTTGTCCCAGCTGGGTGCCGTGTTCGGCCCGATCATGGCGAAGCAGGCCAGCCTGCCGCTGTCGATCGAGCGCGATGGCAACGCGCGCGACCTGGCAGTCCCGGTCACGCGCGCCTGCGCCTTCGTGATCGAACTGGGCAACGCCGACAATATCAATGCCTACGCCGACGGCTCGCGCGTGATGGTCACCCGCGGCATGCTGGGCTTCGCCCAGAACGACGACGAACTGGCGTATGTCGTGGCGCGCACGATGGCGCATAACATGCTGGGCCACGCGGCCACGCAGCGCAACGCGGCCACCATCGGCAGCATCATCGACAACCTCACCGCGATCACGCCGGATACCTCGATGCTGATCGGCAGCGGCGGCATCAAGGCCATGCCGGTGGCCGACGACGTCGCGGCCGACCGCCTGGCGATCTACCTGCTGGCGCGGGCCGGCTACCGCATCGAAGGCGCCTCCGCCTTCTGGAAACGGCTGGCGGCGACCTACCCGGCGCGTATCCTCAACGGCTACACGGCGAACCACCCGTCGACCACGCAGCGGATCGCGGCGATCGACAAGGCGGTGGCCGAGGTCAAGGCCAAAAAGAGCGGCAAGAAGCCACTGGTGCCTTGAGTTTCATGGTGCTGCGGGAGATAACACTGCAGTGCCGATCTGGGTTTCCCGCATGCGCGGGAACGACGGTTTCACGGCGAACGGTCGATAGCTGGCCGTCGCTGTCAGCCTTGAGACCGTCGTTTCCCTCACTCGCCGGCGCCTTGGCGGGACCTCGTTTTCAATATACCCGTTCATTTGCCCCTACCGCGCACGCCGCCTCAACACCCTCCCCGCTTTTTTTGTATGATTGTCCATCTTGCATCTATCCCGCACAGCGCGGCCACGACATCATGGACAGCATCGACCTCGACGTACTGAAGACCTGCGCCGCCTGGCTGGCGGGTGGGCAGCGCTGCCAGCTGGTCACGGTGATCAAGACCTGGGGCTCGAGCCCGCGCCCGGTGGGCGCCACCCTCGCCATCTGCGAAGACGGCCAGGTGGTCGGCTCGGTCTCGGGCGGCTGCATCGAGGATGACCTGATCGCCCGCGTGCGCGACAACGGCATCGAGATCACCCTCCCCGAGATCATCAGCTACGGCATCAGCGCCGACGAGGCGCACCGTTTCGGCCTGCCCTGCGGCGGCACCATCGAGCTGGCGATCGAGCCGCTGTCGAGCGACAGCCGCATTCCCGAACTGCTGGCGCGCCTCGATGGCGGCGAGCTGGTCGAGCGCCGCGTGCACCTGGCCACGGGCGCCGTCACCCTCGAACCGGCCCAGGCCAGCGCCATCCAGCGCATCGACGATGGCGTGCTGTACACCCTGCATGGCCCGCGCTGGCGCCTGTATATCATCGGCGCCGGTCCGCTGTCGCGCTTTTTGGCCACGATCGCGGCCGGCATGGATTACCGCGTCACCGTGTGCGACCCGCGCGAGGAATACCGCAGCGGCTTTTCGATTCCCGGCGTGTCGCTGGTGCACGCCATGCCCGACGACCTGGTGCTCGAAGCGAAGCTCGATGCGCGCAGCGCCGTGGTGGCGCTGACCCACGATCCGAAGCTCGACGACCTGGCGCTGATGGAAGCGCTCAGGTCCGACGCCTTCTACGTCGGCGCGATCGGCTCGCGCGCCAACAACGCCAAGCGGCGCGAGCGCCTCAAACTGTTCGACCTCTCCGACGCCGAACTGGCGCGCCTGCACGGCCCGATCGGCATCTACATCGGCAGCAAGACGCCGGCCGAGATCGCGATCTCGATCATGGCCGAGATGACGGCCGTGAAGAACGCGGTGCCGCAGCAGATGCTGGTGCCGCATGCCGCGGCGCTGACGCTGGCCAGCGCCGCCTGACGCTTGTCCCTCCGCATCGCCGCCCGACGCCGGGGATTCGACAGCAAGGACCGGCAAGCAGGAAAACGCCAGCCCTGCCACAATGGCTGTTGACTGACAGGCCATTTTTTTCTTACCGATGAACACCGCGAACATGCTGCGCCTGGTGGCGCTGGCCGCCATCTGGGGCAGCTCCTTCCTCTTCATGCGCATCTCGGCGCCCGTGCTCGGCCCGGCGGTGCTGATCGAATACCGGCTCGCCTTCGCGGCGCTGTTCCTGGCGCTGGTCGGCTGGGTGCTGACCCGGCGCGGCCAGGGCGCGCCGCTGGACGTGCGGCGCCACTGGAAGCATTACCTGATGCTCGGCGTGTTCAACTCCGCGTTGCCCTTCCTGCTGTTCGCCTTTGCCGCGCGCACGCTGTCGGCGTCGGTGCTGGCCGTGCTGAACGCCACCGCGCCGCTGTGGGGCGCGCTGGTGGGGGCCGTGTGGGCGCGCCAGCCAGTGTCCAGGCGCGGGGCGCTCGGGCTGCTGCTCGGCGCCAGCGGCGTGGCCCTGCTGGTGGGCTTCGACCACGTGATCGAGCGCGCGGGCGCCGGCCTGGCGGTGTGCGCGACCCTGAGCGCGGCCCTCAGCTACAGCATCGCCAGCCAGTACGCCAGGTCCGCCCCCAGCGTGGCGCCCTTCGCCAACGCCCATGGCTCGATGTGGGCCGGCGCCATCGTCGTGCTGCCGCTGGTGCCCTTCATGCCGGCGCCGGGCGAACCGACGGCCGGCATCATGGCCGCCGTGCTGGCCCTGGGCGTGGTGTGTAGCGGCATCGCCTACATCATCTACTTCAAGCTGATCGAGCAGGTCGGCCCCACGTCGGCGCTGACCGTGACCTTCCTGAGTCCCGTGTTCGGCATCCTGTGGGGCGCGCTGTTCCTGCACGAGACGATCGGCTGGCACACGATCCTGGGATCGGCCATCGTGTTGCTCGGCACCGCCCTGGTCACCGGCTTCAGGCCGCGCTTCCTGCGCCCAGCGGCCAGCGCCGGTAAATGATGGAAACGACGCGCGACCTCGACCTGGATCTCGGCCTGCCGCCGGGCTATCGCGTCGCCGACCTCATCGCCTTCCATGGCCGCGACACCGAGGCAGTGGCCGAGCGGGTCGCTCCCGACGGCCTGCGCAAGGGCGTGCTGCTGGACGGCGTGCCGACGCTGCTCGACATCCGTCTCGGGCGCGACGTCGCGCACTGCCGCATCGCCTTCGATGCGCCGGCCGGCGACGCTCTGCAGGCGCTGGCCCGGGACGCGCTGCTGAACGTGCTGGGCCTGCGCATCGACCCGGCCGCCTTCGCCGCCTTCGCGCACGACGATCCCGTGCTCGGCCCCGTGCTGGCACGCCAGCCCGGCCTGCGCATCGTGCAGTCGGCCACCGTGTTCGAGGCCCTGACCTGGGCCATCATCGGCCAGCAGATCAACCTGACCTTCGCGATCTCTCTGCGCCGCACCTTGATCGAACTGGCCGGCCGCCCGCATGCGAGCGGCTTGCTGTGCTATCCGGAAGCGCCGGACGTCGCCCGCCTCGTACCAGAAGACCTGACGAGCCGCAAGTTCTCCCAAGCCAAGGCCGAGACCGTGCTGCGGGTGGCGCGCATGGTGGTCGACGGCAGCCTGTCGCTTGCGCGCGAACGCGACGCCGCCCAGGTGGGCGAGGAACTGCTGGCGATCAAGGGCATCGGTCCGTGGACTGCCAATTACGTGCTGCTGCGCGGCTATGGCTACCAGGATTGCTCGCTGGAAGGCGACGTGGCCGTGCGCGCGGCCCTGCATAAGCTGACGGGCAGCGAGGCGCGGCCGACCCTGCTCGAAGCCCAGCGCCTGCTGGCGCGCTATGCGCCACACCGGACCATGGCCGCGGCCTACTTGTGGGCCAGCCTGGCCGACAAGCCGGGAATGTCGGACACATAGGGCGGGCGATGCGTCAGTTCCAGCGCGGCAAGCCATCGAACTGCTGCGCGCCCTCGCCCGAAAAGCGGATCAGCTCGGCCAACGGCACAGTGGCCAGGTTGTCGCCACCATCATGCCCGCCCAGCGCGCTGGCAATCTTGAGACAGTATGTGCGGCCCTCGGTCAGCGGCCCCAGCGCGGCTTCGGCCAGGCGCACCGCCTCGGGCATATACCGGTCGTTGAGAAAATCCTGGTTGTAGGCGAGCGCGTCGAGTGCGGCGCGGCTGCGGGCCAGCGGTTCGCACACGAGTTCTTGCGGACGCAGGCACCAGAAACGGTGGTCCTCGTCGCGGATGATGAGGTTGCCGAAGGCATTGGCGCCGAGTACTTCGACGGCGCTCATGCCGACCCAGCCCCAGGCCTCGTTGTTGTCGTCTACAGCGATCATGGTCGCCGCCCCTGAATGCCGCCATCGCGCATGCGCTGCGGTTTGCCCGGGTTGGACCGGCTGGGTCGGTGTGCATTGCACCAGGGGCGAGCGGCGTTGACCTGCGTCGAGGCCGTCGAGAGCGACAAGGGAATCTGCCTGCAGATGGGCGCACAAACGAAAAAGCCGCTGACTCTTGCGAATCAGCGGCTTTGAATCTGGTTGCGGGGACAGGATTTGAACCTGTGACCTTCGGGTTATGAGCCCGACGAGCTGCCAGACTGCTCCACCCCGCGTCTGTTGAAATGAATTATACGCCCCTTCTGCCTATTAGGCAAATGCAATGCTGTGCCCATGTGCGATTGCAATACGATCCGCTACATGGCGGCGTCGACACGCGCCTGCCCGCTATCTTGCGCCTGCGCTACCGGCCCCGCATTCGGTGTAAAGTAAGGGCAATACCAATTCGTCAAACGACCATGAAATTCTGCTCCGAGTGCGCCCATCCTGTCGCGCTGGCCATTCCCGAAGGCGACAACCGGCCGCGCTACGTCTGCACCCATTGCAACACGATCCATTACCAGAACCCGAAACTCGTCGTCGGTTCCATTCCCGTCTGGGAACGTGATGGTCAGCTCCAGGTCTTGCTGTGCAAGCGCGCGATCGAGCCGCGCTACGGCTACTGGACCCTGCCCGCCGGCTTCATGGAAAACGAGGAGACCACCGAACAGGCGGCCATGCGCGAGACCGAGGAAGAAGCCGGCGCCAATGTAGAACTCGGCCCGCTGTTCACGCTGCTCAATGTGGCCCATGTGCACCAGGTCCACCTGTTCTACCGGGCGCGCCTGCTCGACCTCGACTACGCCGCCGGCATCGAAAGCCTGGACGTGCAGCTGTTTACCGAAGACCAGATTCCCTGGGACGAACTGGCCTTCCCCACCATCCGCACCACGCTGGAACTGTTCTTCGCCGACCGGATCAAAATGCGCGAGGGTGGCGACGACTATGGCTTTCACAGCCGCGACATCCATCGTCCGATGATCGCCCCGCGCGAACCCGACTGAGATGATTCCCTGGCTCGAGAACGATACGCCGTTCCCCGACGTATCGAAGGCATTGACGGTCGAAGCGCCGGGCCTGCTCGCGGCCGGCGCCGACCTGTCGCCACCGCGCCTGCTCCAGGCCTACCGCAACGGCATCTTCCCCTGGTTTTCCGAAGGCCAGCCCATCCTGTGGTGGAGCACCGACCCGCGCATGGTCCTGTACACGGCCGACTTCAAGGTCAGCGCCAGCTTGGCCAAGACCCTGCGCAAGGTCGAGCGCAGCCGCGTCGAACAAGGCCGCTGGGACGTGCGCTTCGACAGCGCCTTCAGCGACGTGATGCGGGCCTGCGCAGCCCCGCGCCGGGACGGCCCCGGCACCTGGATCTCCGACGAGATCATCGACGGCTACTCCGGCCTGCACGCGCTCGGCTACGCCCACTCGTCCGAAGTCTGGCTCGACGGCGAACTGGTGGGCGGCGCCTATGGCGTCTGCATCGGCCGCATGTTCTACGGCGAATCGATGTTCGCGCGCGTGTCCGACGCTTCCAAGGTCGCGCTGGCCTATCTGGTGGCTTTCCTGCGCCAGAACGGCGTGCAGATGATCGACTGCCAGCAGGAGACCGGCCACCTGGCCTCGCTCGGCGCCGCGCCGATCCCGCGCAGCCGTTTTCTGGAACACCTGCGCGCGGCCATCGCCGAGCCGCCGATCGACGCCTGGCGGGTGGCGCCACCGCTTGGCAAGCCGAGCCCGGCGCCCATGGCACCGTTGGATGGAAACGGTGAAATGGGTGAGTTTTCGCTAGAATAGGGCCATTCACGTCGTCTCGAGAGTCTTTTGCATGACGCACCTACACGACCTGCCCTTCGCGACGCTGCAGTTCTACACGACGGCGCCCTACCCCTGCAGCTATCTCGACGCCCGCCAGGCGCGCTCGCAGGTCGCCACCCCGTCGCACCTGATCAACGCCGATGTGTATTCCGAACTGGTCAAGAACGGCTTCCGGCGCAGCGGCATCTTCACATACCGCCCCTATTGCGACGGCTGCCAGGCCTGCATCCCGGTGCGCGTCAAGTGCTCGGACTTCACCCCCAACCGCACCCAGCGCCGCGCCTGGAAGCGCCATGGCAACCTGGTCGCCATGGTCGCCAACCTGGCCTTCTCGGACGAGCACTACGCGCTCTACCTGCGCTACCAGACCACGCGCCACGTCGGCGGCGGCATGGACCAGGACAGCCGCGACCAGTATGCCCAGTTCCTGCTGCAGAGCCGGGTCAACACGCGCCTGGTCGAATTCCGCGAACCCGACGGCACCCTGCGCATGGTATCGATCATCGACGTGCTGTCCGACGGCCTGTCGTCGGTCTACACCTTCTTCGATCCCGACGTCGACAACGCTTCCTACGGCACCTACAACATCCTGTGGCAGGTGAACCAGGCCCACGAGCTCGGCTTGTCCTACGTCTACCTCGGCTACTGGATCGAGCAGAGCCCCAAGATGGCCTACAAGATCAATTTCCGACCGCTCGAAGCGCGCATCGACGGCGAATGGGGCGTGCTGCAGCCCTGAAGTCTGCAGGCCGTGTGATACAAGTGCTAACAAAGTCATTGACATTGGAATACATGGCTGGGGCTGCGTCACGTTAAAATGACGGGAGATCCTTATTGAGCTCCCCATGCCCGACAAATTCCTGTACACCCTGGTTCGTCCCGCACTGTTCTCGCTCGACCCCGAGGCAGCCCACAACCTGACCTTGCCGATGCTGCGCCGCGCAGCCGCGCTCGGCCTGACGGGCGCGTTCAGGAAGCCCTTGCCCGACCCGCGCACGGTCATGGGCATCACCTTCCCGAACCCGGTCGGCCTGGCCGCCGGCCTCGACAAGGATGGCGCCTACATCGACGGCCTGGCCGCACTCGGCTTCGGCTCGATCGAGATCGGCACCGTGACCCCGCGCGGCCAGGCCGGCAATCCCAAGCCGCGCATGTTCCGCCTGCCGCGCGCGCGCGGCATCATCAACCGCATGGGCTTCAACAACGGCGGCGTCGACGCCTTCGTGGCCAACGTCCAGGCGTCGCGCTTCTACCAGGAGCGCCGCGGCGTGCTGGGCCTGAACATCGGCAAGAACGCCGACACGCCGATCGAGCAGGCGGCCGAGGATTACCTGCACTGCCTGCGCAAGGTCTATCCCTATGCCAGCTACGTGACGGTCAATATCTCGTCGCCCAACACCAAGAACCTGCGCCAGTTGCAGGGCGCCTCCGAACTCGACAGCCTGCTGTCGCAGCTCAAGGCAGAGCAGACCAAGCTGGCCGACTACCACGGTCACTATGTGCCGATCACGCTCAAGATCGCACCCGACGTCGACGGCGACCAGATCCGCGACATCGCCGGCGCCCTGCTGCGCCACAAGATCGACGGCGTGATCGCCACCAACACCACGCTCAACCGGCGCGACGTCGAAGGCATGAAACATGCGCAGCAGGCCGGCGGCCTGTCGGGCGCGCCGGTGTTCGAGCAGTCGAACATCGTGATCCGCGCGCTCAAGGCCGAACTGGGCGACGAGGTCCCGGTCATCGGCGTGGGCGGCATCATGCGCGGCCAGGATGCCAAGGCAAAAATCGCGGCCGGCGCCAAGCTGGTGCAGCTCTACAGTGGCCTGATCTACGCCGGTCCGGGCCTGGTGCGCGAGTGCGCCGACGCCCTGCGCGATACGCCGAAGAAAAAGAAATGAGCCTGCCACGCAAACAGCTCGGACGCACCGACCTCGAGGTGACGACGGTGTGCCTCGGCACGATGACCTTCGGCGAGCAGAACACGGAGCAGCAAGCCCACGCGCAGCTCGACTACGCGGTCGGGCGCGGCATCAATTTCATCGATACCGCCGAGCTCTATCCGGTGCCGCCCAGCGCGGCGACCCAGGGCTCCACCGAGCGCTTCATCGGTTCCTGGCTCAAGGCGCGCGGCGGACGCGACAAACTGGTGCTGGCGACCAAGATCGCCGGCCCGAACGGCAGCCAGGGCTGGATCCGCGGTGCGAAACACAACCTCGACGCCGCCAACCTGCGCGCCGCCGTCGACAGCAGCCTGCAGCGCCTGCAGACCGACTACATCGACCTGTACCAGCTGCACTGGCCGAGCCGGAACGTGCCGATCTTCGGCGCCAACCAGTTCGACCCGCGCAAGGAGCGCGACGGCGTGGCGATCGAAGACACCCTGCGCGCGCTGGCCGGGCTGGTCCGGGAAGGCAAGATCCGCCACATCGGCGTGTCGAACGAAAGCCCGTGGGGCGTGTGCGAATTCATCAAGCAGGCCGAGATCCACGGCCTGCCGCGCATCGCCACCATCCAGAACCTGTACAACCTGACGGCGCGTGCGTTCGAGACCACCCTGCTCGACGAAGTCTGCTACCGCGAAAACGTGAGCCTGCTGGCCTACAGCCCACTCGCCTTCGGCCAGCTCAGCGCCAAGTATGTCGACGACCCGCAGGCACGCGGGCGCCTGAGTATCTATCCGCCGACCTGGAGCCCGCGCTACCTGCGCCCAGGCGTGTTCGAGGCGACGCGCGCGTATGCGGCGCTGGCGCGCGAGCACGGCCTGACGCCGGCGCAGATGGCGCTGGCCTGGTGTTACTCGCGCTGGTTCGTGGGCTCGACCATCATCGGCGCGACCACGCTCGACCAGCTCAGGGAAAACATCGACGCGGCCGATGTGCGGCTGAGCGACGAGGTAATCAGGCGGATCGACGAGATCCACGGCCGGATCACGAATCCGGGCCAATGAGAAACGGGGCATGTGTCCTGATGACGTTCAACGAGCATGCCCTGATGACGTTCGACGGGCGTGTGCCCTGATGGCGTTCAACGGTCATGCCCTGATGACGTTCGACGGGCATGTTCCCTGATGGCGTTCAACGGGCATGTGCCCTGATGGCGTTCGACTGACGAACACTGTGGGGTGGGCGGGTATCCCGCCCACGCGTTCAACCCGGGCATGCACTGCCACATCGCATCCGTGAGTGGAACGCGTGGACGGCAGAGCCGTCCACGCAACGCATTTCCCGTTTTTTCATTCCGCCGTCGCGATCGCCTTTTCGATATCCGCCCGCGTGTACCCCTGGGCGAAACGCTCGATGAAATGGAAGGCGTAGGCCCGCAGATACGTACCGCGGCGCACCGCCAGGCGCGTCACGTTCTGCGCGAACAGGTGCGAGGCCTCGATCGCGCGCAGGCCTTTATCCCGTCCATGGTCGAAGGCCATCGAGGCCACGATGCCCACGCCCAGCCCCAGCGACACGTACTGCTTGATGACGTCCGAGTCCATCGCGGTGAGCACGATGTCGGGCGCCAGCCCGGCTTCGACGAAAGCGGCGTCGATGTGGCTGCGGCCGGTGAAGCCGACGTCGTAGGTGATGAGCGGATGCTCGGCCAGGTCTTCCAGGCGCAGCGGCGAGCCCCTGGTAAAGATCGGATGGCCTTCGGGCGCCACGATCAGGTGGCTCCAGCGGTAGCATGGGAAGGACACCAGCTCGGGAAAGGCCGACAGGCCCTCGGTCGCGATGCCGATGTCGGCCTTGCCCGAGGCCACCCACTCGGCGATGTGCTCGGGGGCGCTCTGTTGCAGCGCGATGCGCACGTTCGGGAAGGCGGCGCGGAACGATTGCACCACCTGCGGCAGCGCGTAGCGCGCCTGGGTGTGGGTCACGGCGACCGTGAGCGTGCCGCTGTCTTGCGCGGCGTACTCGCGGCTGGCCTGCTGCAAATTCTCGGCTTCGACCAGCAGTTTTTCGACGATGCGCAAGATGCCCTTGCCGGGCGGCGTGAGGCCGGTCAGGCGCTTGCCGTTGCGTTCGAAGATGACCACGCCCAGCTCTTCCTCGAGCTCGCGGATCTGGCGCGAGACGCCCGGCTGCGAGGTGAACAGGGCGTTGGCGACCTCGGTCAGGTTGAAGTCGCGGCGCGCCGCTTCGCGGACCGAGCGCAGCTGCTGGAAATTCATATCGCGTTTCCTTCGTCGACGAACACTTCGATGCGGCGCGGTCGCACGACCAGCGTCTCGCCCTCTTTCAGTCCCAGGCTGATATAGCGGTCGTTCGGCATCACCGCCTCGATGATCTGCTGGTTGTCCGAGCGCTCCAGGTCGAGCTGGGCCAGCGGCCCGATCGCATGCGCGCGGCGCAGCTTGGCGACCACGCCGGTCGCGCCGGGGGTATAGCGCTCGACGTCGAGGTCATGCGGACGCACATAGCCGATGCCGGCGCCGTCACGCACGCCGGCGTGCTGCGGGGCCTGGAAGCGCACGTCGCCGCTGGCCAGCACGCCGTCGTTGACGCGGCCGTGGAACAGGTTGACGTTGCCCAGGAAGCCATACACGAAGGGCGACGCCGGGTTGTTGTACACCTCGTCCGGGCTGCCCAGTTGCTCGACCCGGCCCTTGTTCATCAGGACCACCTGGTCGGCCACTTCGAGCGCTTCTTCCTGGTCGTGGGTGACGAAGATCGAGGTCACGTGCAGGTCGTCGTGCAGGCGGCGCAGCCAGCGGCGCAGCTCCTTGCGCACCTTGGCGTCGAGCGCGCCGAACGGTTCGTCCAGCAGCAGCACGCGCGGCTCCACCGCCAGCGCGCGCGCCAGGGCGATGCGCTGGCGCTGGCCGCCGGACAGCTGCGGCGGATAGCGGTCGGCGATCCAGTCGAGCTGCACCAGCTCGAGCAGTTTTTTCACTTTTTCGCGGATCTGGGCTTCGTTCGGACGGTCCTTGCGCGGCTTGACGCGCAGCCCGAAGGCGACGTTCTCGAACACGGTCATGTGCTTGAACAGCGCGTAGTGCTGGAACACGAAACCGACCTGGCGCTCACGCACATGGCGGTGCGAGGAATCCTGGCCGTCGAGCAGCACCGCGCCCGAATCCGGGTATTCGAGGCCGGCGATGATGCGCAGCAGCGTGGTCTTGCCGCAGCCCGAAGGGCCGAGCAAGGCGGTCAGCTCGCCGTCGGGGAACTGCAGCGAGACGTCGTCGAGCGCCGTGAACTGGCCGAACTGCTTGCGGATGTGTTGTACTTCGATCGTCATGCGTGACTCCGGCGTTGATTCAGTGAGGGGCCGCGACCGAGGCCGTCTTGGCCTGGTGCAGACGCCATTCGATAAAGGACTTGACGGCCAGGGTCACCAGTGCGAGCAGCGCCAGCAGCGATGCGACGGCAAAGGCGGCCGTGAAGTTGTATTCGTTGTAGAGGATCTCGACGTGCAGCGGCATCGTATTGGTCTCGCCGCGGATGTGGCCCGAGACCACCGACACCGCGCCGAACTCGCCCATCGCACGGGCATTACACAGGATGACGCCATACAGCAGACCCCACTTGATGTTCGGCATCGTCACGCGCCAGAAGGTCGACCAGCCCGAGGCGCCCAGCACCAGCGCGGCTTCTTCTTCTTCGGTGCCCTGCTGCTGCATGAGCGGAATCAGCTCGCGCGCCACGAACGGGAAGGTGATGAAGACGGTCGCCAGCACGATGCCCGGCACCGCGAACAGGATCTTGATGTCGTGCTCGGCCAGCCAGGGACCGAACCAGCCCGAGGCGCCGAACAGCAGCACGTACATCAGGCCCGCGATCACCGGCGAGATCGAGAACGGCAGGTCGATCAGCGTCAGCAGGATGCTCTTGCCCCTGAATTCGAACTTGGCGATGGCCCACGCCGCGGCCACGCCGAACACCAGGTTCAGCGGCACCGAGATCGCGGCCGCGATCAGCGTCAGCTTGATCGCCGACAGCGCATCGGCATCGAGCACCGATTCGACATAGACCTCCCAGCCCTTCTTGAGCGCTTCGGTGAACACCGCCGCCAGCGGGATGAACAGGAACAGCGTCAGGAACACCAGTGCGATGGCGATCAGGGTGAGGCGTACCCAGCGCGGCTCGAGCACGCTAGTGTCCAGGCGCTTGTTGTTGAGCGGGCGCTTGGCAGGCTGCGCCACGTTGTCGAGGACCGCGCTCATGCCTTGCCCGCCCGTTTGCGCGTCCACGCCTGCAAGAGGTTAATCGCCAGCAGCAGGATGAACGAGAACACCAGCATCACGACCGCGATCGCGGTGGCGCCGGCGTAATCGTACTGCTCCAGCTTGGAGATGATCAGCAGCGGCGTGATCTCGGACACCATCGGCAGGTTGCCGGCAATGAAGATGACCGAGCCGTATTCGCCGGTGGCGCGGGCAAAGGCCAGCGCGAAGCCGGTCAGCAGTGCCGGGACGATCGTCGGCAGCACCACGCGAATGAACGTCTGCAGCGGCGCGGCGCCCAGGCTGGCGGCGGCTTCTTCGAGTTCTCGTTCGGCTTCCTCGAGCACCGGCTGCACCGTGCGCACGACGAACGGCAAGCCGATGAAGGTCAGCGCCACCACCACGCCCAGCGGCGAGAACGCCACCTTGATCCCCAGCGCGGCGAGATACTGGCCGATCCAGCCGTTGTGGGCGTACAGCGCGGTGAGCGTGATGCCGGCCACCGCGGTGGGCAGCGCGAACGGCAAGTCGACCAGGGCGTCGACGAAGCGCTTGCCGGGAAACTGGTAGCGCACCAGCACCCAGGCCACGATGCCGCCGAACACCACGTTGAGGGCAGCCGCGATCAGCGACGCGCCAAAGCTGAGGCGGTACGACGCCATCACGCGCTCGGAGGTCACGGTGGACCAGAAATCGGCCCAGCTCATGCTGGAGGTGTTCAGGAACACTGCGGACAGCGGGATCAGAACGATCAGTGCCAGGTAGAACAGCGTGAAGCCGAGCGAAATGCCGAAGCCGGGAATCACCCGGCCCGGCCGTTTGGCGGGCTTGTGCGCTGCCGTGCTGCCCGGCATGGCAAGCGAAGTCATGCGAGTCCTTATTACAAATTCTTCTATCGGACTCGAATATTCTCACACGATGTTCATAAAGCAAACGAAAGAATACTTATTTGCATAGACAGGAAACGCTATGTGGTAGCGCTTGGGCTACAGCACCAGCTTGGCGGCAACGGCGGTCAGCGTCGTCGCCAGCAGCGCGCGCAGGAAGCGTTCCGGCACCGCGCGCGCGAGCATGGCCCCCAGGGTGATGCCGGGCAGCGAGCCGACGAGCAGGGTCAGCAGCAGCAGCCAGTCGATCGAGCCCAGCCACCAGTGGCCGAGCGCCGCGATGGCGGTGAGGGGGACCGCGTAGGCGATGTCGGTGCCGGCCACTTCGGCCGGGGTCAGCTTTGGATACAGGAACACCAGCAAGGTCGCGCCGATGGCGCCGGCGCCGATCGAGGACACCGTCACCAGCACGCCGAGCACGGCGCCCGCGACAATGGTGGCCGCCGCCAGGCTGCGGCCCTGCAGCTGGCGTTGCGGGTGGGCGTGGATCCAGGCCAGCAGCCGGCTGCGCAGCAGCAGCGCCAGCACGGTCAGCATGACCGAGACGGCGATCGTGTAGCGGATCACCTGGCCGAGTTCGGCGCTGAGCGCACCGAAGTAATTGAGCGCAATGGCCGCCAGCACGGCCGCGGGGAGCGCCCCCAGGCACAGGCGGCCGACGATCTGCCATTGCACGGTGCCGGTGAAGCGGTGGGTGATGGTGCCGGCGCTCTTGGTGATCGCGGCGAACGCGAGGTCGGTGCCGACCGCGACCGACGGCGAGACGCCGAACAGCAGGGTCAGCAAGGGGGTCATCAGCGAACCGCCGCCGACTCCGGTCATGCCAACCAACAAGCCTACCCCGAATCCTGCCATCACATACATCATCGACATACCAAGCTCTCCCGTGGCGCACAGGGTAAGGCGCAGGCTGCCGTTTTCCAAACGACAGCTTTCTCATTTGCTTATGCGGAGATATTCGATGCCGGGCACACGTCAAGCCCGACGCGTTGCCAGATTTTCACGAAAAAGCGGCGAACCTGGCAGGGCCGGGTTCGCCGCTGTCGGCGCGATCGCGGTGACAGGGCGGCGGGGCCGCCCGTCGGTGCCGGATTACTTGTTCGGCTGCGGGGTCAGGCGCAGGTAGGGACGTGGCGCCTCGAAGCCTTTCGGATACTTCTGCTTGATGACGTCGGGATCGGTGACGGTCAGCGGGATGATGACGTGATCGCCATCCTTCCAGTTGCCCGGCGTGGCGACGGTATAGCCGTCGGTCAGTTGCAAGGCGTCGATCACGCGCAGCACTTCGTCGAAGTTGCGGCCGGTGCTCATCGGATAGGTGATGGTCAGGCGGACTTTCTTGTTCGGGTCGATCACGAACAGCGAGCGCACGGTGGCGGTGGCCGACTGCTCTGGATGGATCATGTCGTACAGGGTCGAGACCGAGCGGTCGGCATCGGCCACGATCGGGAAACCGACCACGGTCTGCTGGGTTTCCTCGATGTCCTTGATCCAGTCGACGTGCTTGTCGGCCGCGTCCACCGACAGCGCGATCGCCTTGACATTGCGCTTGTCGAACTCGGGCTTGAGCTTGGCGGTCAGGCCCAGTTCGGTCGTGCACACCGGCGTGAAGTCGGCCGGGTGCGAGAACAGCACCACCCACGAATCGCCCGCCCACTCGTGAAAGCGGATCTTGCCGATGCTGGAATCCTGCTCGAAGTCGGGCGCGGTGTCGCCGAGGCGTAAAGTCATAGTCTTCTCCATGGTTGGTTCACAAATTTTCGCCGCAGGCATGTGCCCGCGGCACGCCGCCAACAGGGGCGGCTCCTGATATCAACGCGCCATCCGCGCGGATGGCTTCACACAAAGCGGTTATAGAGTACGACGGCCCAGGTCGCGAACGCCAGCAGCAAGGTCAAGGCCACGGCGGCGCTGCCCAGGTCCTTGGCGGCCTTCGACAAGGGATGGCGCTCGAGCGAGATGCGGTCGACCACCGCCTCGATTGCCGAGTTGATCAGCTCGATGATCAGCACCACCACCAGCACGCCGATCAGCGCCAGCTTCTGGAAGCCGGATACCGGCAGCAGCAGCGCCAGGATGCTGGCCACCACGATCAGCACCAGCTCCTGCCTGAAGGCCGCTTCGCTGCGCCAGGCCCAGCGCACACCGTCCCAGGTATTACGGCAGGCCGCGCCAATGCGTTCGAGGCCACGCAAGGTCTTGAATTCGCTGATCGGGTTTTCCATCGTCTCACACAGTGGATGCGGGAACAGCATTATGCCGCGTCCAGAGGCAGGATGTGGCAAACCAGCCAAGTTTGCAAGTCGGCGTTTGCACGCTCGTTTCACATCATGGTATAAAGTGAAGGATACTGCACTGCACCAACCACATCATGAAAATGGAAACGCCCACTCCAGCAGCAGCCAAGACGTCGATCCAGGTCATCGAGCGCATGATGGCGCTGCTCGATGCCCTGGCAAGTTATTCCGACCCGGTCAGCCTCAAGGAATTGTCGCGTGTATCGGGCCTGCACCCGTCCACCGCGCACCGGATCCTGAACGATATGGTGGTCACGCGCTTCGTCGACCGGGTCGAGCCGGGCACCTACCGCCTCGGCATGCGCCTGCTCGAACTGGGCAATGTGGTCAAGAGCCGCCTGTCGGTGCGCGAAGCGGCGCTCGACGCCATGCGCGCCCTGCACCGCAAGACCCAGCAGACGGTCAACCTGTCGGTGCGCCAGGGCGACGAGATCGTGTACATCGACCGCGCATTTTCGGAGCGCTCCGGGATGCAGGTGGTGCGCGCCATCGGCGGGCGCGGCCCGCTGCACCTGACCTCGACCGGCAAGCTGTTCTTGTCGGTCGACGACCTCAAGGCGATCCGCGCCTATTCCACCCGCACCGGCCTTGCCGGCCACACACGCAACTCGATCACCGAACTGGCGCGGCTGGAACGCGAACTGAGCCTGGTGCGCGCGCGCGGCTATGCGCGCGACAACGAAGAGCTCGAACTGGGCGTACGCTGCATGGCGGCCGGCATCCATGACGACAGCGGCAAGCTGGTGGCGGGATTATCGATCTCGGCCCCGGCCGACCGCCTGCAAGAGGATTGGCTGGAAGACCTGGTGCAGACGGCGGCGCGGATTTCGTCGACGCTCGGTTATCGGCCAGCGGCCAACGCATAAGCCCCACCCGGCGCGGGCGAAAACGACGGGTGAATGGCGGGGACGACGGGTCAATGCCCGCAACGACGGGGCATTGACGCGAACGACGGCGTTAACACGAGCGACGGCGTCAATGCGGCAAGCGCGGCGCGCTGGCCGTGATCGTCGGCGTGCGCACCGCATCGACATCCATGCGGTCTGGCAGCGATTCGATCCAGCGGCGGATACGGCCGGCATCGGCGGTACGCGACATCTTGCCTTTCGAATCCAGGAACACCATCACCACATTGCGTCCATGGATCATGGCCTGCATCACCAGGCAGCGCCCCGCTTCGTTGATGAAACCAGTCTTTTGCAGGCCGATATTCCAGTCCGGGAGCGACACCAGGTAATTGGTATTGGCATAGTGCATGGTGCGGCCGCTGGCCTGCACGGTCGATTTCGGCGTGGTGGAGAATTCGCGCAATACCGGATTTTCGTGCGCCGCCACCACCAGCTTGACCAGGTCGCGCGCGCTCGACACATTGCGGCTCGACAGGCCGCTGGTATCGACATAGTGGGTGTCTTCCATGCCGAGCTGGCGCGCCTTGGCGTTCATTGCCGCGACGAAGGCCTCCTTGCCGCCCGGGTAGTTGCGGCCGAGCGCCGACGCGGCGCGGTTCTCGGAACTCATGAGGGTGATGTGCAGCAGTTCGCGGCGCGTCATGCGCGCGCCGACCGGCAGGCGCGAGCTGCTGTATTTGAGACGGTCGACGTCGGCGTCGGTCACGCGCAACACCTCGTCGAGGTCTTGCTTGGCGTCCATCACGACCATGCCGGTCATCAGCTTGGTGATCGAGGCGATCGGCAGTGCCACGTCGGCGTTCTTCTCGAACAGCACTTCGGCGCTGTTCTGGTCGACCACATAGGCCACGTTCGAGCGCAGCGACAGCGGGTCGGATGTCTTGTTGAGGCCAGCTGCGTCGCCTGCCGTCAGGGCGGCGGCGGCGACCGCGGCGGTGCGGACCGGATGGTAGGTGACGACGCGCTTGCCCTTGACCGTGCGCACCCGACGCACCATGCGCTGGCCATTGGCCGGCGCGCTCGCCATTTCCTTGCGCTTGGTGGTGCGCTTGGCCTTGGTGGCTTTGCGCTTGGGCTTTTTCTTGGCGGCCTTGGTGGGCTTGGCCTTTTGCGCTTTTTCAGTGGCGCCGGCGCCTGCGCCCGCCCCTGCTCCCGAGGCCTGCATCGGAGCAATAGCGAACAAAGCGGCCACAACTGCTGCCAAAGCGAGTTTGAACATCGAAAAGCCCCTGGACCGAACTGATGAGATACATATCGGAGTGTAGCGGAATGACGCACGATCGCAAGAAAAAATCACATTCTGTGCGGCAATAATCCCCTCAAAACCAACACACCTCGTCGGTGAAACTTTCGTTTGATATCAATGAGATATTGCTGTTTATTAGTTTACTCCATGAAGCGCGTAAACACATGGCTGGGTTCGCGCTCCGTTTGCAGCGAGTTCTCCACGCGGGCGGGATCGGCCCAGCCCAGCGCCATGCCGCACACGACCATCTCGTTCGCGGGCAACCCGAGTTCGGCTGCGATGATTCGATGATACTGCGTAAAGGCCGCTTGTGGGCAGGTGTCGAGTCCGCGCGCCCGCGCCGCCACCATGATGTTCTGCAGGAACATGCCATAGTCGAGCCAGGAACCCTGCTCCAGGATACGGTCGATCGTGAAGATCATCCCGACCGGGGCATCGAAGAAAGCGAAGTTGCGCGCATGCTGGGCCGCCATGCCGGCCTTGTTGTCGCGCGTCAGGCCCAGCAAACTGTAGAGATCCCAGCCGACCTTGCGGCGCCGGTCGATATAGGGCGAGACCCATTCGCGCGGATAGTAGGGATATTCCTCGCGGTGCGCGTCCGCCTGCGCCGGATCGGCGTAGGCCGCCAGGATGGCCTTCGACAGCCGGTCGCGCGCCGCGCCGGTTAGCACGTGTACTTTCCACGGCTGGGTATTGGTGCCGGACGGCGCGCGCGCCGCCACGTCCAGGATGCGCAGGATCTCGTCCCGCTCGACCGGCTTGTCGAGGAAAGCGCGGATCGAGCGGCGTGAGGTGATGGCGGCGTCGACGGCCGCCTGGCTGGGGGTCGAAATCATGGAGTCTCCCGTGGTTTGCGCACGACGAAGGCGACGCCGGTGACGGCCACCGCCATCCCGACCAGGCCCAGTGCGTTGAAGGCTTCGCCGAACAGCAGCCAGGCCATGATGGCCGTGGTCGGCGGGGTCAGGTACATCAGGCTCGTCACCTCGGTCGCCTGGCTGCGCCCGATGAGCTTGAAGAGCAGGAAGATCGCGCCGATCGACAGCGCGAACACCGACCACAGCCAGGCGATGACGAAGTCGGCGCTCCAGGTGATGGTCGAGAAGGCGGGGTCGAGGTCTTCCAGCCAGAGCGCGAGCGGCAGCAGCGCCAGCACGGTGGCGCCGAACTGGATCGCGGTGCCGCTGCGCAGGTCGAAGCGCGGGCAGAAACGGCGCTGGTACATGGTGCCGGCCGTGATGCTCAGCAGCGCGAACAGGCACAGGCCGAGGGCCGCGGGCGACAGGCCGGCCAGGCCGACCTTGGCATACACGACCAGGCCGACGCCGGACAGGCCGAGCAGCAGGCCCAGCCACTGTACAGGACGCACCCGCTCGCCGATCAGGGGCGCCGCCGCCGCGGTGAGGATCGGCTGCATGCCGACGATCAGGGCGGTCAGCCCGGCCGGCATGCCGAGCTTGATCGCCGCCCAGACACCGCCCAGGTAGCCGGCCTGCAGCAGCAGGCCCGAGACGGCGATGTGCCCGACCTGCCCGCGCGGCCAGGGCGCATGCCACACCAGCATCAAGGGCAGCAGCACCGCCAACACGCCCAGGCAGCGTACGATCAGGAAGGTCAGCGGCGGCGCATACGGCAGGCCGAGCTTGGCGACGATGAAGCCCGTGCTCCAGAGGAAGACGAAGAACAGCGGGACGGGGGACAGCCAGGAGCTGCCGGGCATGGTGGTGGCGTTGGTCGACATGGTCCTGGCGATGCGCCGTGGTAGTGCGCGGCGCTGATGAGTGAACAAGCGTGAAACACAAGCGCCGAGTCTAGCATGACCTCTGCCATGGGGTTTTGGTGCTTCCCGGAATGCATTAGCTTTGCGCTAGATCAATTGACTTTTATTGCATTAAATGCATTCAAGAAAATTATGTCTCTTGAATGGTGCATCGCATCAAAATCGCTTGACGCATCAAGCAAACTGACAGAAAATCTGCCCTGTTGCGGTGCACAAAAAGAGTTTCGTCGCGTTTTATTGAAGAACCTGTCTCACAGAGCAATAGTCCATTCTTGAAACGACATATTTGGAGAGCCACATGTTTGCAATCCCTGAACAGTTTTCGAACGCCACCAAGGCCAGCCTCGAATCGCAATTCGCCCTGTTTTCGTCGCTGACGACGAAAACCTTCGAAGGCGTGGAGAAGCTGGTTGAACTGAACCTCAGCACGGCCCGTTCGACGCTGGAAGATTCGTCCGCCGTCGCCCGCCAACTGCTGGGTGCCAAAGACCCGCAAGAATTCTTCTCGCTGACCGCCTCGCAGGCCCAGCCGAGCGCCGAGAAAGCCCTGGCCTACAGCCGCCAGCTGGCCTCGATCGCCACCGGCACCGGCGCCGAATTCTCGAAAGCCGCCGAAAGCCAGATCGTCGAAGCCAACCGCAAGGTGATCTCGCTGGTCGACGAAGTGAGCAAGAACGCCCCTGCCGGTTCGGAGAACTTCGTCGCCGCCGTCAAGACCGCGATCAGCAACGCCAACGCCGGTTACGAGCAATTCAGCAAGACCTCGAAGCAGGCGGTCGAAGCGCTGGAAACCAATATGAACGCAGCCGTGTCGCAATTTTCTGCAACTGCTGCCAAAGCTGGCAACGCTGCAAGCGCCGCGACGGCTGCGGCTGCGGCGTAGGTTGACGGGCTCCCCGTCCACGCGTTGATCGTAGGGGTGGACGGGGTCCCCGTCCACGCGTTGATCGTAGGGTGGACGGGGTCCCCGTCCACGCGTTGATCGTTGGCAGGTAGTTCCCCCGGCGCGAAATCGCCACCGATAACCATCACCGCGTGGACGGCAGAGCCGTCCACCCTACAAAAAAGGGCCGGGGACGCGCGAGCGTCTCCGGCCCTTTTTATTGTCGATCGCTTTCACTCACCCAGATACGCCGCCTGCACCCTCGGATCGTCGAGCATGTCGCGCGCACTGCCGGTCATCGTGATCGCCCCCGAATCCATCACATAACCGCGGTGCGCGGCCTGCAGCGCCAGCTTGGCGTTCTGCTCCACCAGCAGGATCGTGATGCCCTGCCGCGACACGTCGCGGATCACCTCGAAGATCTTCTCGACCATGATCGGCGCCAGGCCCATCGACGGTTCGTCCAGCAGCAGCAGGGTCGGATGGCTCATCAGCGCGCGCGCCATCGCCAGCATCTGCTGCTCGCCGCCCGACAGGGTACCGGCCGGCTGGCTTGACCGTTCCTTCAAACGGGGGAACACCGTGTACCACTTCTCGATGTCGGCCTCGATCCCGGCCTTGTCGTCGCGCGTGTAGGCGCCCATCAACAGGTTCTCGTGGATCGACATGCGGGTGAACACGCCCCGCCCTTCCGGCACCATGGCCAGCTTTTGCCGGACCATGCGGAACGACTGCGTGCCGCGCAGCGGCTGGCCCAGGTAACTGATGTCGCCTTCCACCTTGCACGGCGGGAGCGTGCCGGTGATGGCTTTCAGGGTCGTGGTCTTGCCGGCGCCGTTGGCGCCGATCAGCGTCACCAGCTCGCCCTTTGCGACCTCCAGGTCGACGCCCTTGACCGCCTTGATGCCGCCATAGGCGACCTTCAGGCCGGCGATTTTCAGTACGGTATCGACCATCAGTGGGCTCCTCCAAGGTAGGCGTCGATCACGGCCTGGTTCTTCTGGATCTCGCTTGGCAGGCCTTCGGCGATCTGCTTGCCATATTCGAGCACCGTGATGCGGTCGCACAGGCCCATCATGAGCTTGACGTCGTGCTCGATCAGCAGCACGGTCCGGCCCTCGGCCTTGATTTTTACCAGCAGCTCGCGCAGCGCCAGCTTCTCGGTCGCGTTCATGCCCGCTGCCGGTTCGTCCAGCGCCAGCAGTTGCGGATCGGTCGCCAGCGCGCGCGCGATTTCCAGGCGGCGCTGGTCGCCGTACGACAGGAACCTGGCGGTGCGGTTGGCGAATTGGCCGATGCCCACGAAGTCGAGCAGTTCCTGCGCGCGCAGGCGGATCGCCGCTTCCTCGATGCGCGCCGCCTTGTGGCGCAGGATCGCGCCCAGCAAGCCTTGCCTGGTGCGCACGTGGCGGCCGACCATCACGTTTTCCAGCGCGCTCATCTCGCCGAACAGACGGATGTTCTGGAAGGTGCGCGCGATGCCGGCCTTGGCCACGTCGTGCGGCGCCGATGGCGAGTACGGCTTGCCGGCCAATTCGAAGGTGCCGCTGTCCGGCTGGTACAGGCCCGTGATCACGTTGAAGAAGGTGGTTTTTCCGGCGCCGTTGGGGCCGATCAGGCCATAGATCTGGCCCTGCATGATCCGGATGCCGACGTCGGTCAGGGCCTGCAGGCCGCCGAAGCGCTTGTTGACGCCCTGGATATCGAGAAGGATTGGTTGGCTCATGGTCTGTTTGCTCATCGCGCGGTCGACGCTTCTTCTTCCTCGCGCGCCAGGGCGGCGTTCGGGCGCTCTTCCTTGTTCGGCGACGGCCACAGGCCGGCCGGGCGCACCAGCATGATCAGCACCAGCGCCAGGCCGTACAGCAGCTGGCGCAGCACCTCGGCCTCGATGATCACCTTGCCGAACAGCGCCTGCTGCGCTGGATCGACCACATGGCGCAGCACTTCGGGCAATGCCGCGAGCAGCACGCCGCCCAGCACCACGCCCGGGATGTGGCCGATGCCGCCCAGGACCACCATCGCCAGCACGGCGATCGACTCGGTCAGCGAGAACGATTCGGGCGACACGAAACCCTGGAAGGCGCCGAACATCGCGCCCGCCACGCCGCCGAACGAGGCGCCCATGGCAAAGGCCAGCAGCTTGACGTTGCGGGTATTGATGCCCATCGCCTTGGCCGCGATCTCGTCTTCGCGGATCGCCACCCAGGCCCGGCCCAGGCGCGAATGCTGCAGGCGGCCGGTGATGAAGATGGTCGCGATCACCAGCGCCAGGAACAAAAAATAATAGGCGTTCACCGACGGCATCGCATAAGCGCCGATCATGACCGTGGCGTTGGACCCCGGCTCACCCGCCAGCGACACGCCGAACACGCGGATCGGATCGATCATATTGATCCCCTGCGGCCCGTTGGTGAAGTTGATCGGGTCGTTCAGGTTGTTCATGAAGATGCGGATGATCTCGCCGAAGCCCAGGGTCACGATGGCGAGGTAGTCGCCGCGCAGTTTCAAGGTCGGGGCGCCCAGCAGCGCGCCGCACAGGGCGGCGAACAGCGCCGCCAGCGGCACGATGGCCCACAGCGACAGGTGGATGCCGTCTTGCGCGATCTCGGGACCGAAGAAGGCCACCAGCGCTTCGCCGACGGCCGGCGAATAATAGATCAGCGACTCGAGCAGCGCCGCGAACTGCGGCGACGCGAACAGGCCGACCAGGTAGGCGCCGACGGCGAAGAAGGCGATATAGCCCAGGTCGAGCAGGCCGGCGAAGCCGACCACGATGTTCAGGCCCAGCGCCAGCATGATGTACAGCAGCGCGATGTCGATGATGCGTACCCACGAGTTGCCGAACTGCGAGGCGACGAATGGGAAGATCAGCATCAGGATCAGCACCGCCGCCATGCTGATATAGGCCTGGCGCGGCTTGTGCTGGGTGTCGAAGGTCAGCAGTGCCATGGTGTTCTCCTTGGGGTCAGGCGCGGTCGGCCACGCGCTCGCCCATGATGCCGGACGGACGCAGGGTCAGGACCAGGATCAGCACCACGAAGGCGAAGATGTCCTGGTAGTGGCTGCCGAGGAAGCCGCCGGTCAGGTCGCCGATATAGCCGGCGCCGAGCGCTTCGATAATCCCCAGCAGCAGGCCGCCGAGCATGGCGCCATAGATGTTGCCGATCCCGCCCAGCACCGCGGCGCAGAAGGCTTTCAACCCGGGCAGCACGCCCATGGTGAAGGTGATCGACGCATAGTTGGCGCCCCACATCACGCCGGCGACGGCCGCCAGCGCGGCGCCGATGGCGAAGGTGGCGACGATCACGCGGTTCGCGTCCACGCCCATCAGGCCGGCCACGCGCGGGTTCTCGGCCACGGCGCGCATCGCGCGGCCCATCCTGGTGCGCTCGACCAGCAGCACCAGGGCGCCCATGGCGACGGCGGCCAGCACCAGCAGCAGTACCTGCGTCTGCGAGATCATGGCGCCGCCGACCAAGATCGGTTCGGACGAGAGCAGTTGCGGGAACGGGATCGGGCTGCGGCCCCAGATCATCATGGCGAAGGTCTGCAGCAGGATCGAGACGCCGATCGCCGTGATCAGCGGCGCCAGGCGCGGCGCATTGCGCAGGCGGCGGTAGGCGACGCGCTCGATCAGGATGCTGACCAGCATGGTCAGAGGAATCGCCCCCAGGATGGCGAGCGCCAGCTGTACATAGCCGGGCAGGCCGGGAACGTAAGCCTCCAATAATTGCAGGATCGTCAGGCCGATCATGGCGCCGATCATGAGCACGTCGCCGTGGGCGAAGTTGATCAGGTTGAGCACGCCATACACCATCGTGTAGCCGAGCGCGACCAGCGCATACATGCTGCCCAGCACCAAGCCGTTCAGTAGCTGTTGGATAAAGGTTTCCATCGTTTCGCCTGTTTAATCTGCCTTGCAAAAAAACGGCACTGCGGGATGTCCCCCGAAGTGCCGCTCATGGTCGCCAGCTCCATGACTATTTTTCCGAGCGCCGACATCTTAACTTGGCTTTTGGAAAACTAATCACGGTAAATCAGCGCTGTAGCAAATTTTGTTTTCTGGCTATTCGATAAATAATGTTCAGGCTGCCGGCAAAGACGGCTCAGGACGTACGCCGTCCAGGCCTTTCGGCAGCGGGAAAGTCACATGCTCCTCGACGCCTTCGAGTGCGCGCACGCTGGCCGCGCCCAGTTCCTTGAGGCGGTCGATCACGGCTTGCACCAGCACCTCGGGCGCCGAGGCGCCGGCGGTGACGCCAACCCGCTTCTTGCCTTCGATCCAGCCCGGGTCGATCTTGGCCGCGTTGTCGACCATGTACGCCGGCGTGCCCATCTTCTCGGCCACTTCGCGCAGGCGGTTCGAGTTCGAGCTGTTCGGGCTGCCCACGACGACCACGACCTCGACCTGCGGCGCCATGAATTTGACGGCTTCCTGGCGGTTGGTGGTGGCGTAGCAGATATCGCCCTTCTTCGGCTCGATGATGTTCGGGAAGCGCGCCTTGAGCGCGGCGATGATGTCGAGCGTGTCGTCGACCGACAGCGTGGTTTGCGAGACATAGGCGAGCAAATCGGGATTGCGCACTTGCAGCGCCTGCACGTCCGCGACCGTCTCGACCAGGTGCATGCCTTCTTCGGCCTGGCCCATCGTGCCTTCGACTTCGGGGTGACCGTCGTGGCCGATCATGATGATCTCGGCGCCCTGCTTGCGCATCTTCGCCACTTCGACGTGGACCTTGGTCACCAGCGGGCAGGTGGCGTCGAAAATGGTCAGCCCGCGCGCCTCGGCATCGGCGCGCACGGCTTTCGAGACGCCGTGGGCCGAGAATACGAGCGTGTTACCCGGCGGAACGTCTTCGAGTTCCTCGATGAAGATCGCGCCCTTGTTGCGCAGGTCTTCGACCACGTAGGCGTTGTGCACGATCTCGTGGCGTACATAGATCGGCGCGCCGAATTGTTTGAGGGCGCGCTCGACGATCTCGATCGCGCGGTCCACGCCGGCGCAAAAGCCGCGCGGCTGGGCCAGCAGAATTTCGTTTTCCATCATTGTTCCTTCGCTTGCGCCTACGTCTTTATTAGAGCACCGAAATCAGTTTGACTTCAAATTGCAGGGCGCGGCCGGCCATCGGGTGATTGAAGTCGAACAGGGCCGAATCGTCGCGCATTTCGAGCAGCACGCCGGCGAAGCGGCCGCCCTTCGGCGCATTGAACTCGACCACTTCGCCCACGTTGTACTCGGCGCCAGGCACCGAATTGTCTTCCAGGGTCGCCTTCGACACTGACTGGATCAGTTCCGGGTTGCGCTCGCCGAACGCCTCGGCAGCGCTGAGCTCGAAGGTCTGGTGCGTGCCTTCCGGCAGGCCGATCAGGCGCTGTTCGAGGAACGGCGCCAGCTGGCCCTGGCCCAGCAGCAAGGTGGCCGGGGTGCCATTGAAGGTCGTGACCACATCGGAACCACCGGCAACTGCCAGGCGGTAATGCAGGGTCAGGTAAGAGGATTCGTTGACGACGGGAGCGGCGTTGGACATGTTCTTTGTGGTTGCAGGCATACCTGATCAGGCAAACCGCTATTGTAAGCCACGCACGCGGCTTGCGCCTTGGCTGCCTCTTTTTTTGGCGAGGAATCAAACATGGGAATTTGCGACTGGCCCGAACAAGACCGCCCCCGCGAGCGCCTGCTGCGCGAGGGGCCGGCGGCGCTGTCGGATACCGAACTGCTGGCCATCTTCCTGCGCGTGGGCGTGGCCGGCAAGAGCGCCGTGGCCCTGGCCGGCGACACGCTCGCTCACTTCGGCTCGCTGCACCGGCTGCTGCATGCCGATTCGGGCGAATTCGGCCGGCTGCACGGGCTCGGGCCGGCCAAGTATGCCCAGTTGCAGGCCGCGCTCGAGCTTGCCCGGCGCGCGGTGGCCGAGCAGTTTCGCCGTGAAGCACTGTGCTCGCCCGAAACGGTGCGCCACTACCTGCGCAGCCAGTTCGCGCTGCAGACGCATGAATCGTTCGTGGTGCTGTTCCTGGATGTAAAGAACCGCCTGATCAATTGCGAGGAAATGTTCAGGGGAACGCTGACCCATACCAGCGTGTATCCGAGAGAGGTGGTCAAGGCGGCCTTGCGCAGGAATGCGGCGGCGGTGATCCTCGCGCACAACCATCCTTCGGGCGTGGCCGAGCCCAGCGAAGCCGACCTGCGGCTGACGAGCGCGCTGGTGCAGGCGCTGTTACTGGTCGATATCCGCGTGCTCGATCACTTCGTGGTGGCGGGCAACCAGGTGCATTCCTTTGCCGAGAGCGGCCAGTTGTGACGGATATGCGTCGCCCGGTCGCCGCATGCAGGTCCGGGTTTTTGCCTGATTTACATAGCGTAAACAGCGGGTTACAACACTCATCGGCAATTGTTAAATTTGTCCACCACATGGAGACACAATTGTTTTTCGTAAGTGATTGATTCCGCTTTGCTTTTCACGCTATACTCTCATTTTTCCAAGTTCGGAATATATCTAAGGAGTGCACTATGGCACGTGTTTGCCAAGTAACCGGCAAGGGTGTGATGGTTGGTAACAACGTCTCCCACGCTAACAACAAAACCAAGCGCCGTTTCCTGCCTAACCTGCAGAACCGTCGTATCTACGTCGAATCCGAAAACCGCTGGGTTTCGCTGCGTCTGTCGAACGCCGGCCTGCGCGTGATCGACAAGCTCGGCATCGACGTCGTGCTGGCCGACATGCGCGCCCGCGGCGAAAAAGTTTAATTAGGGAGCTATCATGGCAAAAACTGGCCGCGACAAAATCAAGCTGGAATCGACCGCAGGTACTGGTCACTTCTACACCACCACCAAGAACAAGCGCACGATGCCGGCGAAAATGGAAATCACCAAATTCGACCCGAAAGCACGTAAGCACGTGATCTACAAGGAAACCAAGATCAAGTAATCGATCTTGTTTCCCTGAAAAAGCCGCCGGCGCGCAAGCCTGGCGGCTTTTTTGTTGGCGATGTCACCGTTACCTATGGATGAATCCGATCGCGATGCGTAGCAATTGCTCGACAGAAGTAACTCGCCCACCATCGAGGGCCCACAGCCAACCCAGGTAATTCGGCAGGCG